>JAZGFF010000199.1:0-6084 GCA_036479095.1 Rhizobiaceae bacterium
TATTGTAGATAGGGCAAGATTTTTTGCACAATTCCGCCCGCAATATAGACGCCACCTTTGGCTGCGCTAGTGAGTGCTAGATCGCCAGCAATACGCCCAAGACATTGGCAAAATACCTCTAACGCCTCTACTGCTTGTTCGTCACAGCCTTCCATTGCCGCTTTGGAAACTTCAGGCGCTGATTGAAGTTTAGCATTTATTCGATCAGCTTGGCAGCAAGCAGTGTAGAGATTTAACAACCCATCGCCAGATAGAATTTGTTCCGCCGAGACTCGCCCATCGGCCTTTTGCAAATACTTCCAAATTTGTTCTTCCCGGCTAGAGCGAGGACCCAGGTCAACATGCCCCCCTTCGCCAGCAACAGGCACCCATTTTTCTGCAACCCGTATGAGCAGGCAAACACCAAGGCCGGTTCCTGGCCCCAAAACAATTTTGGTATCATATTTGGAGCCATCGGCTTTTTTAATGTCGCCCCCACTGCCCAGAAGTTGCAACTCATTGGGTGCTAGATATGGTAACGCCAGTGCTTGCGCCTCGAAGTCATTCATCAAAACGAGTTGATTTAACCCACAGGATTGTAAAAAAGTTTTTGGACTGATTTCCCAATTGGAATTAGTCAACCTGATTCCGGCCTCCGTGATTGGCCCGGCGGCAGCAATGATCGCGCGGGTTGGAAGGATTGATGATTGTTGCAAAACGCTCTGCTTGATCGCATCTTCAATTGTCTCGAAATTTGTCGTTTGAATTGGTTCAAATGATTGGGGGGGAGAATTCGGATCAACCAAAATTTGAAACCGAGCGTTGGTTCCGCCAAGATCTGCAATCAGCGTTGCTTGAAAATGATTGCCAGATTTCATTACCACTACAACTTTGATCAGCGGGGGCTTGGTTACACTACTCTATAAGGGTAAAAACTGATCAATTCCAGCTTTGCTGTTTACAGGTGTAAAATTATTGGAAAAAACACATGCAATCAATCTACAAACGTGCCAGTATTTTTGCACTATGGTTGGGAAAACACCTAGCCTATTAGTTTTGAGCCCTTCAAGGGCTCCGAAAAATGTAATAAAGTATCAGGGCCTTTGAAAGGAAATCACCCATGAAAAAAATAATTCTCGGCATTACCGCTGCAGCATTTTCTGTTGTTGCAGCTTATGCAGCTGATGTTAAGCCAGCGGTCATCTATGACCTAGGCGGCAAGAACGACAAATCATTCAACGAATCTGCCCATAAGGGTGCAGAGCGTTTTAAATCTGAAACAGGCATTGCCTATAAAGACTTTGAAATCCAAAACGATGCCCAGCGTGAGCAATCTGCCCGCCGTTTTGCCCGTGATGGTTATAGCCCAATTGTTGTGATTGGTTTCTCATGGGCTGCTGCTCTTGAAAAAGTTGCTGGCGAATTCCCAGACACAAAATTCGGCATCGTCGACATGGTTGTCAACAAGCCAAATGTGCGTTCAATCCTTTTCACTGAGCACGAAGGTTCTTACCTCGTTGGTGTGATGGCAGCGAAAGCTTCTAAAACTGGTAAAGTTGGTTTCATCGGCGGCATGGACATTCCATTGATCCGCAAATTCGCTTGCGGTTACGTCCAAGGCGTTAAATCTGTTGATGCAAGCTATGAAGTATTCCAAAACATGACAGGCACAACACCTGCTGCATGGGGCGATCCAGTGAAGGGTGCTGAGCTCGCAAAATCACAAATCGACCGTGGCGCAGACGTTGTTTATCATGCTGCTGGCGGTACTGGTATTGGTGTTCTTCAAGCTGCGGCTGATGCAGGCAAGCTTGGCATCGGTGTTGATTCAAATCAAAACGGCATGCACCCAGGAAAAGTTCTTACCTCCATGTTGAAGCGCGTTGATAACGCTGTTTACAACGCATTCATGGACGTGAAAAACGACAAATGGAGCGCTGGCTTCAACGTGCTAGACCTTAAAGCTGGTGGTGTTGGTTACGCTATGGACGACAACAACGCTAAATTGGTTACTGCCGACATGAAAGCTGCTGTTGATGCGGCTGCTGGCAAAATCAAAGATGGCTCTATTAAAGTCCACGACTACATGAGCGACAGCAAGTGCCCAATTAAATAAGGCATCCGCTTTTAGAATTTAAGAAGGCCGCTTCGGGAAACTGGAGCGGCCTTTTTCATCCCTCGGAGCAATACTGGAAGAAGCCATTGTCTGATCATACATACAATGAACAAGTTGCTTTTCACTACGCAGCCTATCGGCCAGCGTTACACGAACAAATTCTCGCTGAAGCCCTGACTTCTCAAACCATGAAAACCATGAAAACCGGATTGGACATCGGCTGTGGAACGGGGCGTTCTACAATAGCGCTTGCAAAATATTGTAACAATATAATCGGCATCGATCCCAGCCAGGATATGCTAAATCGTACAACTTTGGATAAGTCAGTACGTTACCTGCTTGGTCGTGGCAGTGACATTCCAATGCCCGATAAATCTGTAGATGTGGTGACCTTCGCAGGTGTTCTTTCCTACACAAACAATGCTCAGACCATTGATGAACTTCGCCGAGTATGTGTGCCAAATGCGCTTATTATCGCTTACGATTTTGAAATTCTTCTTGATGACATCATAGCAGCGGTACTCCCATATTTTAATCCCAAAATTTCTGACTATAACCATGCGGAAAACCTTGAAGGTGAAAGGGGGGTCAAGACCATAACTTCGCACAGTAAACAGGTTGAATTCGTAGCAGGGCCGAAACAGGCAGCGCACATATTATTGTCTGACAGCAAGCGATTTAGTGCGCTCACCAAAGCTTTCGATTCTAAAGACCCTTTTCCACAATTGGTGAAAAGGCTAGTAAAGCTAAACTTGAATAATAGTCTCGTGGCACAATTGTATTATTCTGTGCATCGGCTTCTCTAAGTGAACCCTTGGAGGCTCCCATTAGATATGGTCGCCCCGATAGTTCGTCGCTCCAGTGGAACGAAATTTATTCCCCGCCCTCAATCGCCCTTAAAAACGGTTTTCCAACCTCACCCTTCTCATCCGCCTCTACCTGTGCTGCGCCGAATTCTAATGCTTCTATTTTTGCGCCGCGGCGGGTTAGTTTGTCGGTGGTGATAAGGATTTGGTCGATGTCTTTCCCGGTGGTGGTGAAGTGGCTTTGTAGTTTTCGCACCCGCTCATCAAGACGGAGTAAGTCTTCAGTGAACTTAGTCACTTCCCCTTGAATCAAATGCGCCTGTTCGCGCATTCGGGTGTCCTTCAAAATCGCTTGGATCACTTGGATGGAAAGCAGCAGCAATGTGGGGGAAACAATAACCACCCGCGCCTTGTGGGCCTTTTGCACGATGCCTTCAAAGTTCTCGTGTATTTCTGCGAAGATTGATTCTGATGGCACAAACAAAAAGGCCGTGTCTTGAGTTTCACCGGGGATCAAATATTTTGATGAGATGTCTTTTATATGCACCTCAAGATCGCGCTTGAAATCACTGCCCGCAGATTTTTTATCTACGGGATTTTCAGAATCTTGAATTCGCGACCAAGCTTCCAATGGGAATTTTGCATCAATCACCAAACCCGGGGCCTTATTGGGCATTTTGATAACGCAATCGGGGCGGGTGTTATTGGAAAGGGTGACTTGGAATTCAAATGTCCCCAGAGGTAGGCCATCTTGAACGATCGTTTCCATACGGCTTTGGCCAAACGCACCACGGGTTTGTTTGTTTTGTAAAATATGCTGAAGGCCGACAACGTCTTGTGCCAACTCTTGAATGTTGCTTTGTGCGCAATCAATCACCGCTAATCGCTCTTGCAATTTGGTTAGGCTTTCTTGGGTGGTTTTGGTTGTTTCGGTTAGAGATTGAGAAACTCGGCCTGTTACGGCATCTAGGCGTTCCCCTAATTGGCGCGATAGGGCTGCTTGATTGTTGCTGTTGGCCTGTTGCATTGCGGTTAGGTGGCCGGACAATTCGTTTTGAGTCGCAACGAGTTCAGCCATTTTGGTTTCAGATTCACGTGCCCGTTCTTCGGCTAACGCGCGGAGCATTTGATCTTGAGTTTGGCGTCGTTGCGTGCCGCGCCAAATGGCAAACAGCATGACTAGCACGGCTAAAATAATTAGGCCTGATACGATCATCAATGCATCTAGACGGGTGAGTACCGTTTGGCCGACGCGAGCAAATTCTAGATCAAGTTGAAATCGTTCCATGGGGACACTGTATATGATTCGCAAAAGAATAAAACAAGAACATTGGTTTTTTATTCATGTGGTTGACCAAGCCTTACAGAAACCCTATCTCACCGCCATGTCTATTCTGCCCATTGTAAAAATCCCCGACCCTATCTTGAGGGTTCAATCAAAGCCTGTCGAACGGGTAGATGATCAGTTACGCGCGTTTTTGGATGATATGCTAGAAACCATGTATGACGCACCGGGCATTGGTTTGGCCGCTATTCAATTGGGCGAACCTTTACGTATTTTTACAGTTGATTGTGCGCAACGTTCTGAAAGTGAAGAGCAAGTTAGCGAAGATGGGAAAGAGCCAGAGCCTCAACGGGGGGAAAGCGAAGAAGAGTTTCGTGACCCCATATTTTTAATCAACCCCGAAATTGTGGCCTTTACAGATTCGGTTAGCACCTACGAAGAGGGCTGCCTTTCCATTCCTGATTATTATGCTGATGTTGAGCGGCCTGCAGGCTGTACCGTGAAATATCTAGACCGAGATGGAGCCGCGCAAACGCTTGAGGCCGATGGCTTGTTATCGGTTTGTATTCAACACGAGTTAGACCACCTCAATGGGGTGTTATTTGTCGATCATATCTCCAAGTTAAAGCGTGATATGGTTATCCGGAAATTTACAAAAATGGCCAAACAAAATGGCACTAAATTCATCGGTTAAGCAAAGGCTGCCTTCATGACTTTGCATATTATTTTTATGGGCACGCCTGCTTTTTCGGTTCCAACACTGAAAGCATTGGTCAAGGCTGGCCACGAAGTTGTCGCCTGTTACAGCCAGCCGCCTCGCCCTGCAGGCCGGCGTGGGTTGGAGTTAAAACCCTCGCCCATCCAACAGGCCGCCGAAGAATTGGGTATTCCAGTCTTTACTCCGATGAACTTAAAAAGCGAAGAAGAAGAAGTAAGATTTTCTAAGCATCAAGCAGATGTTGCCGTTGTGGTTGCCTATGGTTTGTTACTCCCCCAAGCAATCTTGGATGCGCCGAAGCTTGGCTGTTTTAATGGCCACGCTTCCTTGCTTCCCCGATGGCGCGGCGCGGCGCCGATCCAACGAGCGATAATGGCTGGGGATAATGAAACTGGTGTAATGATCATGCAAATGGAAGTGGGGCTAGACACGGGACCTGTTGCAATGACAAAAAGCGTTGCGATTACCCCAAAAACCACTGCTGGAAGTTTACATGATGAACTTTCATTAATTGGAGCCAAGTTAATGGTGACAGCAATGGCAGCTCTTGAGGCCGGCGAGTTAGCCCTAACAGCGCAAACGGAAACAGAAATATCGTACGCTTCAAAAATCTCTAAAAACGAAACACGAATTAATTGGGCTAAACCTGCTGAAGAAGTTCAACGGCACATCATGGGGCTTTCCCCGTTTCCTGGCAATTGGTGTGAGATGCCGTTGGGAGGTAAAGCCCAACGGGTGAAAATACTGTGTGCAGTTGTTGACCAAGCCGAAGGGGCTGCTGGAACTGTTCTGGATGAAAGCCTCACGATTGCCTGTGGGGCGGGGGCGGTACGGCTTACCCGCTTACAAAAGGCAGGTTCAAGACCGATGGATGCGGTGGAATTCTTACGGGGAAATTCCCTCACATTAAACTCGGTGTTAGATTAGAAATGGCGCGGTACCGTTTCACTATCGAATATGATGGTGCCCCCTATTTTGGCTGGCAACGGCAAGACGATGTTCCATCTGTACAGCAAGCATTGGAAATTGCATTATCAAAGCTGGGGGAAAGCAAGCCAATTGTGCAAGGAGCGGGCCGAACTGATCGTGGGGTTCATGCCCTTGGACAAGTTGCCCATACGGATTTAGAGCGACCCTGGAAAGGCTTTCGTTTAATGGAAGCTATGAATGCTCAATTGCG
>JAZGFF010000200.1:0-12287 GCA_036479095.1 Rhizobiaceae bacterium
AAGGCCGTTTGCTTTACTGTTGGTGGGCACTCAAAACGGATTGAAACCGAGACCGTGCTTTTGCATCAAGGGGTGGTGCCCAACATCCAGATCAGCCAGGCGCTGAGCCTTGATCATCACTACGACACCGCCCAACATTGTTTCCATCCGGTGAGCGATAGTTATGGGCAAACATCTGCCGCCAAGATTAGTATAGCAGGGGATGGTGCCGGGATAGCTGGGGCGAAGGCTGCTGCATTGTCTGGACGTATAACCGCGCTAAATGTCTTGTCGATAATGGGAAAAATAAGCACAGCTGACCGTGATGTTGCCTGTGCACCGCTGTTACAAAAACGTACCCGGGAGAATACAATTCGTCCATTTTTAGACCGCGCCTACCCCCCTTGCGATCAGATTCTACAGCCAACCGATGCCACCATTGTTTGTCGATGCGAAGAGGTGACTGCGGGAGAAATTCGTAAAACTGCCGCCTTGGGAAGCAAGGGCCCCAACCAAACCAAAGCGTTGAGTCGCGCAGGTATGGGCCCGTGTCAGGGGCGCTTTTGCGGCTTGACCGTGACTGGAATTTTAGCTGCGGAAACCGGCCAAACGCCTGATGAAACAGGAACCTACCGAATTCGCTCCCCTATTAAACCAATATCACTGGGAGAACTGGCTGCCCTGCAACCCTTAGAAAAAGAACAAGGCTGATCGTAAAGCGCTCATCTAGCTCAGAATTTTCTATCCAAATTTGAGGCCGTGAATAGACCCTCGCTGTTTTGCACGCTGCTGGTGTACTTACCGTATAATTCCCTTTGCGCACCATTCATCGAAAATGGCCAAGGCAGCATTGGAAAATGCTTCGTCATTGATATGGGCATCAAGCTCTAACAGCGTCACGTTTACTGGACAGGTTTTTCGGAGTTGGTCGCAAAATACCGCAAGCCCTTCAGGGTTATAAAGATCGGCACCTTCTCGATCCCACTCCCCACAACCTTTTGTTGGCAAGAGAAAAACAGTTTTGCTTTTCGCCGTTGCAAGTTGCTTTGAATGGGCGGTGGCGACCTTTCGTCTTTGATCATCATTTAAGATGATGGAAGAAAGTAGCCGGTTATGGGCATGGCTATCATTGTTTGCCCATTTTTCAGGGCGCTCCTGCCAACCAACGATATCTACCAAATCATAACACCCTGGAGCGACTAATTGCGGGGTGTCATGCAAACCCGCATTGGTGAGGCGGTCGGCACCGGCACTTATATTTGAACCATGAATATGATTGCCCAATTCCTGGGTGCAAAAATCAAACACGCAAGCGAAGGCACCTTGTTTTGCCAATGCTTCAAAAGCTCGACCCCCCATGCCTGTTGCGTGAAAGACCACCAACTCAAAGCCTCTTTTCTCTAGGGCGGGTTTCAGATGAACCATGTAGCGCAGGGCAGATTTACCAAGGCTTGTCATGCCAATTTTGGGGCGCTTTGAAGACGGCATCTCCACAGCCCGAGCAGCCCCCAACACAGCACCGGCAGCTTGTGAGAGCGAGGCTTTGCAAACGGTATTTAGACCATAAAGGCCGCCTGCCCACAGGATCATTTGAGTATCTGCGGCCAAACGCGCCGGTGGGATTAGGGGAGAAAAAGAGACGGTCGAAACAATATATTTTGGCACACCCAAGGGCAGCACTGAACAAGCGTCAAGGGCCAAATCTGTTCCCATGGTGCCGCCAAGCACCAACATACCATCAAATTTCTTTTCGTGATAAAGACGCGACACCAAGTTCGCCGCCCCCTTCGCCATGATCTGCATGGCGGTATTTTCATCACCGCTATCGATCGCATTTTGTATAGAACTGTTAGCTGCTTCCGCTACATCATGTTTTGAATAACTGGTAGGGTTTGGCGGATCCCCAAGCACACTGACGTCCATGGAGAGCACCTTTCCACCCTGTTGATGAATACGCTCGCTGATATAATTCAGCTCATCATGTTTGGTGTCATAGGTTCCTACAACCAATATTGTTTTAGCATCCATTGAGCGACCTTAAAGTTTGAACCAAGCTGTTTTCATGTCTAGATATTTATCAAACGCATGGAGTGATTTATCATGGCCATTTCCCGATTGTTTAACCCCACCCAGGGGGACAGTGATATCGGCACCACCATAGGTATTTACATGCACAACGCCGGCTCGAATTGCCCGAACCATTCGATGGGCACGGCTTAAATCTGCAGTCCATATTCCTGCAGCTAAACCGTAATCAGTGCTGTTGGCAATCGAGATCGCTTCTGCCTCGTCCTCAAAAGGAGTGACAGCCAGCACGGGGCCAAAGACCTCCTGTTGTGCGATCGTATCCTTTGGTTTGATGCCGGTAATAATCGTTGGCTCCATATAATAACCGCCGCTTTGTATGTGTACGCGCTTTCCTCCCGCAAACACTTTACCTCCCTCTTTTTCGGCAGTGCTAACAAAGCTAAGGTTTTGTTCTAGTTGTTCTATTGAATTTATCGCACCAGTTTGAGATTTAAGGTCTAGGGGGTCGCCAACGACCATTGCCGTTGCGTGCTTTGTTAGCTCCTCCACAACAGCATCGTGGATACCGCGCTGAACGAGAAGCCTTGAGCCTGCCACACAAACTTGCCCAGAGTTACGGAATATCCCAGCAGCAGAGACCTTTGCCGCCTCGCCAATATCTTTCACATCATCAAAAATTATATTTGGAGATTTTCCGCCCAATTCTAAATAACAGCGTTTTAAATTTGAGCGCGCCGAATTTTCTAGCAGCCGTCTGCCAACACCGCCAGAGCCTGTGAAAACCATCACATCAATGTCCATAGACAATGCCATCGCTTCCCCAACAACTTCACCCTTTCCGGTTATTACATTCAAGACGCCGTTAGGAATACCAGCCTCAAGGGCTAATTCTGCGATACGTAACAATGTGAGAGAGGCGTTTTCTGCCGGTTTCAATACCACCGAATTGCCGACAGCCAAAGCTGGGCCTAATTTCCAAGTGCCAATCATCAATGGGAAATTCCACGGTACGATTGCACCAACAACCCCGACAGGTTCATGGTGAATGAGACCCAGAACATCATCTGCCGTTGGCGCAATTTCTCCATAAATTTTATCCAAGGCTTCGGCATAATAGCGGATAGTGCCAACTGCTGAGCCAACCTCAGCTTTCATTGCCATGCCGATTTCTGTGCCGTTATCGCGCACGCCCAAAACTGTTAGCTCGAGGGTTTCGGCCTCAATGAGATTGGCCCACTTCAAAAGGATGAATTTTCTTTGTGCCGGCGACATTCCGCACCATCGGCGATCCTCGAATGAGGCGCGAGCAGAAGCAATCGCGCGCTCAGCATCCGCCTTCGTTCCGGCAGGAATCGTGGTTAGCAGCTTTCCATCGATCGGAGAAATCACATCCAGGGTTTCCCCTGAATCTGATGCCTGTTGTTTTCCATCAATGATGTGCGATCTTGGTTTAAGTTTCATGTATCGCAAGGCATCAATTGCCTTTTGGTCAAGCATTACCGTTAGCCTTGTTGTGAGTTGTGAATATCGTGATCGATTTCTGATTCATTCAATCGATTTTTGTAATCTTTGAACATAGTTCTGATTTGAGAGAGAATGATAATAACAATCAAGCCAAACAAAATGGCCGCGATTGGGCGGTTGATGAAATCGAGTGGTGTTTCAACGCGCGCCATCGCGCTGCGAAGTTTGGTTTCCATTATTCCTCCCAAAACCATGCCTAATATAATAGGCACGGAGGGTAAGTTAAGTCTTTTCAATATCAATCCAAAAACGCCAAATCCTGAAGCGATAGCGCAATCGGTAATTGAGTTTCTCAAGGAATAGACGCCTACGAAACTCAGCGTTAAAATAATGATCCCTAAAAACCGTGTCGGTATTTGAATTATTTTTGTCAGCAGATTAGTAGAGAAAAGAAGGAAAATGAGTACCATCACATTGAGCAACAGCATGGCAATATATAGTGCCATGACGAAATCCATTTGATTTTGAAACAGTTGCGGGCCCGGTATCACGTTGTGCACATAGAACACCGACAGCATCATTGCTGTCAAAGCTTCGCCAGGTATTCCCAAAGCCAGTAACGGGATCATGGCAGCGGCGGGCACGGCGTTATTTGATGTCTCGGAGGCGATCAAGCCTTCGGGAGAGCCATCACCAAATTCCGTAGGGTTATTAGAAGATTTTTGAGCGTAGGTGTAGGACATGAACTGTGCCGTGAATTCCCCAACCCCTGGGATCATGCCCATCAAGACACCGAAACTGGCTGATATTGATGCTACTCTTTTATGGCTGAACAACTCTTTCATCCCCGAAAACAAACTGCCACCAACGGGTTGAGCATCGGGCCTGCTGTCTTTTCCTACCAACAGTGAGAAAGCTTGGGAGAGGGCAAAAATTCCTAACACAACAACGATCAAATCTACCCCCGAAGAAAGCCAACCTTGGTCGAATGTAAACCGCTTGGTGTATTTCACGGGCTCCAAACCGATGGTGTTCAAAAATATACCAAAGGAGGCCAACATGCCCGCTGCAAATATTTGACCCCGGTGGGCAAAGACCACCAAAATGATGCCCATCAGGGCCGCTAAGAAAATTTCACGGCTGCCAAATTGTGGGGCGATCCACGCTAGAACGGGGGAGAGAAATATCAAGCAAATGATTGAAAATATGCCACCAAAGAAGGATGCAGAGTAGGCTAAAGATAAGGCACGTCGAGCTTGCCCACGCTTGGTCATCGGGTAACCATCATAGGTGGTTAGCGCATTAACAGCCGTGCCTGGGGTGTTGATCAAGATGGCAGGAATTGCGCCCCCGTACATAGAGGAGCCATATATCCCAAGCAGTAAAGTAAGGCCAACAATTGGTTGCATAGAAAAGGTGGCCGGCAATAAAATCGCGATCGCAACCGCCGCCCCCACACCAGGGATAGCACCAATGATCACCCCGCCAATTGAACCAACAAACAGGGCAACTAAGACCTGCCATTGGGCAAGAATTTGTAAGCCAGCATAAAAATCTTGCATCACACCGTCCTAAAAATTTGTCAACATGAAGCTGCGGAACGCGGTTGGGAGATATTCATAAATCGCCCCTCCTGGAACTTTTACCTGAAGGAAAGTCTTGAAGGTAACGACGATAACGATGCCAGAAAGTGCTGATAGAGCCAACCATTTTGGCGTGCGATAGTTTAACCGATACGCGAGCAGCATCGTGAAAAGAACAGTAGCAATCAAATAACCTAGTATGGGAACCAGACTAACATATGCCAAAAACCAGCCCACATATTCTAACGAGCGCAACCAAAACTTAACTTCACCCCATCGCCCCTCAATACGTGGAGAAAAAACTGATCCAGCCAGATGAAGTAGGGCAAACAAACTCATTGTGATAAGAGAAACCGATGGCCAAAATGAAGGTTGGGCGAAGAGCTTGGTTCCATTTTTCCAAACGGTTTGCTGGCCGATTTGGCTTACAAGGAAAAGCGAAATCGCTAAAAATAAAACTGAAAAAACGATATCTCCAGGACGCCTATAACGCTTGAACATATCTTGTAGCGTTTTGAACATCGAGTTTCCCGAGGCTAGTTGGGCTTAAACAACGGCGAGCTTTCGCCCGCCGTTGATGGAAATTATTTTAGCAAGTCACCGATACCGCCAAGGGTAGCGCCATCGCGCACAATACGCGCAGCAGATTCAGTTGCATCTTGCCAATAAACAGCTGCGCCAGTTTTCTTGGCAAGTGCCTGGGCTCGTTCGCTTGCCATTGTTTCCTTAGCAACAGCAATAATTTTTTCGCGAACATCAGCAGGGGTTTCTTTACCGACAAACAGACCATTCCAAAGAGCCAGATTCAGTTTGGGATTAAGTTCTCCCATTGTCGGCGCATCAGGAACAAGCGGGATACGTTCATCCGTGATTGTCGCAAGAACATTTACCTTATCCAAACAGGGCAAAATTAGCTGTAGGGTAGTGTTAATGACATCCGCATCACCAGATGCAAGCGTGTTGCAATCAAGCGCGTCAAATGCGGCTTCCGACCCCCACTCAAAACCAGATACTTTCGCGTAAGCCATTGTCACCTTCGTTGGTGGTAATGGGGCGCCAAAATGACCCAAGGCCAACTTATTGGTTTTCCCGTAAGTTGCCATTTCTTGTATCGTTTTATATGGCGCTGATTTTGAAGACACCAGTACAAATGGGTAGGTAAGGAAAATGCCCAAGGGATCGAACTTGGCGGGCGCTAATTCTGCAATGTCAATTTTATGCCCAATAACAGGTACAGCGATCACAAAGGAACCAATGGTGTATCCGTCAGAGGGTGCCGTTGCCACTGCAATCGCTCCGGGGAATGGGCCACCACCACCGCCGGGTTTATTGATAACAGCTGCTGGGACATTGTATTTCTTTTGAAAATCCTCGGCGATCATTCTCGTCAACACATCTTCCAAATCTCCTGGTGGCCATGGAACGATAAATTGCACGGGCTTTTCTGGATACTCTGCAAATGCAGCACCCGTGGTGAGTAATGTGGCGACTGCAGTCATTCCTGCGATTAATGTTTTTTTGAGCACAACCTTCTCCCTTTATGCAGCCACCAAAATATGGCCTTGTATGCTGTTTTCTACTGGGCGTCATGGTTCATTATTTGAACCGATGGTACGAATTTATATTGCGCTTTGTTTTTAATTCTGTCAATGGTGACCCTGTGGTGCGCCCCTTGGGTAACGTGTAACAAGGCAACTTCTTTAATGGGTACGATCAGTAAAGCATTGAAACTTTTGAACTACTTTTCCATCGATCAGTGTGAAATTGGACTGAGCGAATTTCAAGTTTTTTCAGGCTTAAATAAAGCAACCGTTTACCGTCATCTTTGTGAACTTCAATCCAATGGATTTATTGAACAGAACGTCGATTCAAAAAAATACCGTTTAGGGCCTTCACTGCTGCGCCTTGCGACGGTGCGCGAACAAACTTTTCCAATGAAAGTGGCGATCTCAATTGTTGTTGATAAATACTCCCGAAAATTAGGCGAGCTTGTTCATGTCTCTCTTTTTGATGGTGCCTTTATGTCTCCCCTTTATCATGCAGATCTACAACCGCATGGAACGCGGGTGTATTTCAACGAAGGCGAGTTATTGCCGATGCATGCCACTTCCTCTGGTTTAGCCATGCTTGCTTTTGGGGGAGCAGATATCCTCAAAGCTACGCTGGACAAGCCACTTAAGAAATTTACAGGTCGTACCTTAAGCACGCGCGCTGCGTTGAAAAAACAGGTGCAGCAAAGCTTGGAGAGGGGGTTTGCTTCTTGCAGCGAGGGGTTTGAAAAGGAAGTTTTCTCCATCGCCACGCCGGTTTTTGAAGGCTCGCAAAAATGCATCGGAACGATCGCTATTGCCCTCCCGCTGTCGCGATTAACAAACGAAACTGAAGCCAATATAATTACAAATTTGAAGCTGGCTAGTACAGAGGTTTCAAAGACGCTTGGGGGAAGTATACCCACGTCTATCGTGGAGCTTTGGGCACAATGAATAATCCTGTTAGCGCTCTTATTTTTGATTTTGGTGGTGTTATCACTCGCACGATGTTTGAAACCCACGATCTTACAGAAAAAGTTCTTGGATTAAATCCTGGAAGCTTGCAGTGGCGTGGCCCCTTTGACCCAAAAAATGATCAACTCTGGCAAGCCATGCAAGCGGGGCAAATTTCTGAGCGCGAGTATTGGGGCACACGAACCAATGAGGTTGCTAAACGGATTGGTGCAGATTGGAAGCAGATGTCTGATTTTGTCAAAGCCGCTCGAGGTGCATCGCCTGCCGAAATAATTCGCCCAGATTTTTTAAAAATTATCACAAAGGCCAACACAGCTGGCATTCGCCTGGCAATTTTATCGAACGAATTAGACCTATTTTATGGGGCAGATTTTCGAGAGAAGCTTCCATTTTTACAATATTTTGAGGTCATTCACGATGCCACTTACACAAAAGTATTGAAGCCAGACCCCAGGGCCTACGAGTCCTGTTTAGACGATCTAAAACTGGCACCAGGACAATGTGTTTTTATTGATGATCAGTGGCGCAACATACAAGGTGCTAAAAATATAGGTCTCCAAACCATTCATTTTGACGTTACAAAACCAGCTGTAAGTTACGACGCCGTTCGGCAGTTTGCAAATCTGTAAGGAGAAAAACCATGGCCGTAAATAGTAATTTTTTGAAAGAAAATAATGCCAAACATATGTGGCATCCCATGGCACATCCTGCCGATAGTTTGAAAAACCCACCCACCATCATCACCGGTGGCCAAGGGGTTCGGATTACAGATGTTGATGGTAATGAAACGATTGATGCGGTGGGCGGCCTATGGAATGTCAACCTAGGATTTTCTTGCCAAGTCGTGAAGGACGCGATTGCCCAACAGCTCGATAAACTCCCCTACTACTCAACCTTTCGAGGCACCAGTAATGATGCGGCCATCGAGCTGAGCTATATGCTGCAAGAATTCTTTAAGCCTGATGGTCTGTCACGCGCATTTTATACCTCCGGCGGATCCGATAGTGTTGAGATCGCACTTCGACTTGCTCGGCAATATCATAAAATACGAGGGGAAGGGGGGCGTACTAAATATCTGAGTATAAAAAAGGGCTACCACGGAACCCATACCGGCGGGGCCTCGGTAAATGGCAACGCAAATTTCCGCACACAGTACGAACCACTACTGGCCGGATGTTTTCACATTCCAGCCCCGTACACTTACCGCAACCCATTCCATGAAACTGACCCCGAGAAGCTTGCTCAACTTTGCTTATCGGCGATGGATGATGAAATCGCTTTTCAAGGCGCCAATACAATAGCGGCAATGATTATGGAGCCAGTCCTTGGTGCAGGCGGCGTCATCCCTCCCCATAAAAGCTTCATGCCAGGGGTGCGCGAATTATGTAGCAAACACGGAATTTTATTGATTGCCGATGAAGTTATCACTGCATTTGGCCGCACTGGAAGCTGGAGTGGATCGCGGCATTGGGGGGTAAAGCCAGATTTCATGTGTACTGCAAAAGCCATCACCAATGGTTATTTCCCGTTTGGTGCAGTTATGTTCAGCGATCAAATTGCCGAGGTATTTGAAAACGATAAGACTGGCGCAGCCGCGATTGGATCGGGGTACACCTATTCTGGCCACCCCGTGGGAGCTGCGGCTGCAATTGCCTGTTTAAGGGAAACAGAAAAACTAAACGTTCACGAAAATGCAGCTACCCGAGGGGATGAACTCTATGCTGGGCTTGTATCCCTTGGCGAGAAGTATCAAATCGTGGGAGACGTTCGTGGAGGGCACGGGTTGATGTGCGCGGTGGAATTAGTTTCAGATCGAACAACAAAAGCTCCGATTGACAAAACAACAATCGCGAAAATTCACGATGCTATTTATCGTGCCGGTGTCATGGTCCGTATCTCCGGTAATAATATAATCATGTCTCCGCCGCTGATCATAACAAGCAAGGACGTGAAGGACATACTCACAGCCCTAGATTATGGACTGGACCATGGGTCGGGGTCAGTTTGAGGTCAAGAAATATTTATGTCAGCATTTTGAGCGGCGTCGTTAAGCTCCGTAAATTGATGATTGATGGGCCATAGTTAAGCAGATTGCAGATTTAACTTAGCCTTTCATTGATACAGATCAACGAATGCCATGGTTCAAAATGTCACAGGGGCATGATCATCTTTAACATCTACAAAGATCAAGAATGATTTTATCGATACTTGGATATTATCCGAAAGTGGACACAGGGGAATTTAGCCAATGAGAAACGGCACCGAAGCAATTATTGTAGGCATCGCTACATTATTGGCGGCTCTTGCAGCAAGTTTTGCAAACGATAGCCTGTTCCAGGCTCATGTTTGGATTTTAACCGCTGTGTTAGCGATCACGGCGATTATATTATTTAGACGTGTAGAATTTGCGCCAAGCAATGGTTCTCTCCCTCCAGTTGATACGAGTGGCTACATGGATGGGGTAGTTCGTTATGGTGTGATTGCCACATTGTTTTGGGGAATCGTTGGTTTTCTTGTTGGGGTTGTTATTGCTTCCCAACTTTCTTGGCCAGAATTAAATATTGAGCCATGGTTTAACTTTGGTCGTTTGCGCCCTTTGCATACTTCTGCGGTGATTTTTGCATTTGGGGGTAATGCTCTAATCGCAACAAGTTTTTATGTCGTCCAACGCACTTCTCGCGCTCGCTTGTTTGGTGGTAAACTTGCCTGGTTTGTTTTCTGGGGCTATCAACTCTTCATTGTCATGGCAGCAACTGGATATCTGCTTGGCTCGACCCAATCCCGTGAATATGCCGAGCCGGAATGGTACGTTGATATATGGTTGACCATTGTTTGGGTTGCTTATCTTGTGGTCTTCGTTGGCACTATTATGCGCCGAAAAGAACCTCATATTTACGTCGCCAATTGGTTCTATCTGTCTTTTATTATCACCGTTGCGATGCTTCACCTCGTCAACAATATGGCGGTTCCTGTTTCTTTCTTAGGTTCTAAAAGCTATTCCCTCTTCGCAGGGGTTCAAGACGCATTGACGCAATGGTGGTATGGTCACAACGCAGTTGGGTTTTTCTTAACGGCTGGCTTCCTTGGCATGATGTATTATTTTGTCCCCAAACAAGCCAATCGTCCGGTGTTTAGTTATCGGTTATCAATATTACACTTCTGGGCATTGATCTTCCTCTACATTTGGGCTGGCCCTCACCATTTGCACTACACAGCCCTGCCTGATTGGGCGCAAAACCTTGGTATGGTTTTCTCCATCATGCTTTGGATGCCTTCATGGGGCGGGATGATTAATGGCCTTATGACCATGCAGGGTGCTTGGGATAAATTACGCACAGACCCCATCCTACGCATGTTTGTTATATCCCTTGCCTTCTACGGAATGTCCACATTTGAAGGGCCTGTGATGGCCATCAAGTCGGTAAATTCGCTCTCCCATTATACGGACTGGACAATCGGTCATGTTCATTCTGGCGCGTTAGGTTGGAATGGGATGGTTACCTTTGGCGCCATTTATTACCTCGTTCCAAAATTATGGAACCGCGAGCGGCTCTATTCAATTCGCATGATCAACTGGCATTTATGGCTCGCCACTGTTGGTATTGTTATCTATGCGGCGGTTTTATGGGTTGCGGGTATTACGCAAGGTTTGATGTGGCGCGAATACGATAGCCAAGGATTCTTGGTGAACTCCTTCATTGAAACTGTATCGGCATTGCATCCTGAATATGTGATGCGTGCCTTTGGAGGCCTGCTCTATCTCTCAGGGGCGCTGATTATGGCTTATAATATTTGGCGCACTATTCGTGGCGACATCCGTAAGGAAGTGCCTATGGGTGGCGCCGCCTTCATTCCAGCAACCGCACCAGCAGAGTGAGGATTTAAAATGGCATTTCTCGATCAACATAAAAAACTCGAACGCAATGTTTCGTTGCTTTTCGTTTTCTCCCTTATTGCTGTTCTTATTGGCGGTATTGTTGAAATTGCACCACTCTTTTATGTGAAGAACACAATCGAAAAAGTTGAGGGCATGCGCCCTTATACTCCGCTTGAATTGGCTGGACGGAATATTTATATTCGCGAGGGATGTTACCTTTGTCACTCGCAAATGATCCGCCCATTCCGTGATGAGGTGGAGCGTTATGGGCATTACTCCCTTGCAGCAGAAAGTATGTACGATCATCCTTTCCAGTGGGGATCAAAACGCACAGGCCCAGATTTGGCTCGTGTGGGTGGTCGCTATTCTGATGAATGGCATGTTCAGCATTTAATTAAGCCGCAAGAGGTTGTGCCTGAATCAATCATGCCGAGCTATGCTTTTTTGGCAAAAACCTCACTTGATACCAAAGGCTTTGGCGATCATCTAATTGCCAACAAAATGGTCGGCGTCCCCTATTCTGAGGAAATGATCAAAAACGCAGTAGCTGATATGAATGCCCAAGTGGACCCAGATGGGGACACGGACGGTCTGGCTAGTCGTTATAAAAAGATATCTATCCGCAACTTCGACGGCAACGCAAAAACCCTCACCGAGATGGATGCACTTGTGGCTTACCTGCAAATGCTTGGCACCTTGGTTGACCTGAAGGCATATCAACAACAAGAAAACCTACGCTAGGGAGGCCGCAATGGACTATTCCACATTTCGTGAATTCGCTGACTCTTGGGGGCTGCTTTATTTGTTCGCCATGTTCATCGGAATAATAATCTTTATTTTCAGGCCGGGATC
>JAZGFF010000201.1:0-8071 GCA_036479095.1 Rhizobiaceae bacterium
ATAACCATTGATATTTGTCCTATAGTTTTTTGTTGATTGGCCTTAATCCAGTTTTTCAATTCTTATCATTTGCGCTTCCCCGACTAACCGCCCATCGGCTTTTACCGCATCCAGCGCATTGCGGATAGCTGCTTCTGTAGTTTCATGGGTGATCAAGATCAATGGTGCTTGATCACTATCCCGCTCCTCTTTTTCTTTTCTTTGGACAATCGATTGTAATGAAATCTCTTGTTCGGCCATCCGCGTAGTAATGGAAGCCATTGTACCGGGTTTGTCGATGACGGTCAGGCGAATAAAATATCCCCCCTCATGGGCGCGCATGGGCACCTGCTCGTGGGGGGCGAGGGTGTGGGCAGGTTGACCAAGCGCCGGGCCATGCTGATGACCCGGTTTGGATTTAGCAATATCACAAATATCGGCTGCCGCAGCCGAAGCGGTTGCATCACCGCCAGCACCAGGGCCGGAGATCATTAAACTGCCCACCGTGTCCCCTTCGATAGCCACTGCATTTGTAACTCCACCAATTTCCGCAATTGCAGAGCCCAATGGAACCATTGCTGGGTGCACGCGGCTTTCCACCCCGTCAATCGTACGCGTAGCAACGCCGAGAAGCTTAATTCGATACCCCAATTCTTTTGCCGCTTGGATATCTTCGACAGTTATTTTCGTAATTCCCTCAAGATAAATCGCATCAGGCGCAATGCGGGTACCAAAAGCTAAGCTGGCTAAAATAGAAAGCTTGTGCGCAGTGTCATTGCCCTCAATATCGAAGCTCGGGTCCGCTTCGGCAAACCCCAAATCTTGGGCATCCTTCAAACATTCTTCAAAAGAAATACCATCATCTTCCATACGCGTGAGTATGTAATTGCAGGTGCCATTCAATATCCCATAAACGCGGGTCACTTGGTTTGCGGTCAAAGATTCGCGCATCACTTTGATGATCGGAATACCACCAGCAACAGCTGCTTCATAATTCAAAAGCAGGCCACCAGATTCTGCAATTTCGGCAAGTTCCACCCCATGTTTTGCCAACAATGCCTTATTGGCCGTAACCACATGCTTACCAGCTATAAGCGCGGCCTTCACGGCGCTATAAGCAGGATCGCCCTCTCCGCCAATCAATTCAACAAAGACATCTATATTTGCACTCTTCGCTAATGAAATTGGATCATCGAACCACTCCATCTCATCAAGTGAAATTCCGCGATCCTTATTCTTGGTGCGCGCATTTACTCCGGTTATTGCCAAATCGCGGCCACACCGTTCACTCAGCATTTCTTGCTTTTCTTGAAGCAGACGCACCAGCGAAGCGCCAACAGTGCCCAAACCTGCAATGCCAATACGAAGTGAATTGCTAGTGGACTTATTCATGGGGGTAACCGTGATTCTGTTGCGTTTTCAAATCTATGATGTGATTGCCCCCTTTTCAGCCGCATTGCAATTGGTGTTGCCAATTTTGCCAGTCAAAATATGAAAATATCCGTTAACCCACACAATACAAATTGGAATCCAGAGCTTGACCACTCCGCTATTCTGCTCCTTAGTTCGCAAAAGAATAGCGGCTGTATAAGCTGGCTGGGAGAGAATTTTTGACCGCAATTTCACGCTTTTTACTGGGCGCCTGTTTACTAACCTGCGCGCTTATTTTTGGGTCGCTCGCTACCCCATGGTTATCCAAAGCCGAAGCAAAGGTTCGCATCAGTGAGCGGACTAAATATTATTCTGTTTCCGGTAGAAACGGGAAACAGCTCTTCAAATCGATTATCCGCCGCGGCCCAAAATTAAAAAGCACCGGCCATGCCATAGCAACCACCCGAACTAAAATCGACATCAAGAATGTTAAAGTTGCCATTAAGGGCCGGCGTTGCGTAGTGAAAGCAGATGTAAGGGTATCCCTTCTTTATACCTTCCCAAAATGGCGGGGCAACAAACGAGCTTCCAAAAAGCTTAAGGGCAATTGGGATAAATTTTTTCATCAGGTCAAACGGCATGAGGCCACCCATGGCAGAATTAGCCGCGAGTATGCTCGCCAACTGCACAAAAAAATTAATCGCCTAACAGGGCGTGTCTCGAAAGGCTGCAGCGACTTTGGCCGCCGCTCTAAGCGATCAATACGGCTCATACAAAAGAGCTTCCTCAACCGCCATAGAAACTTCGACCGCCGCGAGGGACGCTCGTCCGCCCGTATCCGTCGTTTACAAAGAGCGCTGCTGATCTCCCGATAATACCCAAATTGACCTCCACAATTGCAATCAAAATTTTCTGCTGACAGTGCAACAAAACCCTGCTTTACTGCCCCAAACAACACGGGAGAAAACAAATGCGTTCACTTACTAAATTTGCCCTTGCCGCACTTCTATCTACGGCAATTATACCCAGCGTAATTGCGGACAAAGCAATGGCTGCTAAAAAAAGCCTGATCATGGGCATGGTATTGGAACCACCGCACCTTGACCCAACGGCTGGTGCGCCCGCTGCCATTGACGAAGTTGTGTACGCCAACCTTTTTGAAGGCCTCACCCGTATTGGCTCCAAAGGCCAGGTCATGCCTGCCCTAGCTGAAAGCTGGGCGATTTCAGCCGATGGCAAAAGCTACACATTCACTCTGCGCAAAGGTGTACGCTTTCATGATGGCACCAGCTTTGATGCCCATGATGTCAAATTCTCGCTTGATCGCGCCCGTGCAGAAGGTTCAACCAATGCCCAAAAAGCTCTCTTTGGCGGGATAGATAGCGTCAATGTCACCGACGCAAACACTGTCGTTGTCCAGCTTAAAGCCCCAGCAGGGAACTTCCTATTCAACATGGGGTGGGGAGATGCCGTTATCGTTGCCCCAGAATCTGCTGAAGGAAACAAAGCCAAACCCATTGGCACCGGCCCTTTCAAATTTGGCACTTGGGTAAAAGGCGCTACCGTCACCCTCGTCAAGAATGATGCGTACTGGGGAAAAGCTGCTGCCCTCGACAAAGCAACTTTCCGCTTTATTTCTGATCCAGCTGCAGCTCTTTCTTCGATGCTCGCTGGTGATGTCGATGCTTTTGCTAATTTCCCGGCGCCAGAAACCATCCCACAATTGCGAGCAGATCCGCGATTTAAAGTGGTGATTGGTTCTACTGAGGGAGAGACAATCCTTTCCACAAATAACTCTAAACCACCCTTCAACGATGTCCGTGTGCGCCGTGCCATCGCCCACACTCTTGATCGCCAAGCCATCATCGATGGCGCGATGTTCGGCCTTGGAACTCCAATCGGAACACACTTCGCACCCCACCACCCAGCTTATGTCGATCTCCTTGGTAAGTATCCTTTGAATATCGAAGCAGGTAAAAAACTAATGGCCGAAGCAGGCTTCCCCAATGGGTTTAAGGCAACAATCAAACTGCCACCGCCTTCCTATGCCCGTCGAGGCGGAGAAATCATCGCAGCACAACTGCGCAAAATCGGCATCGATTTACAAATCATCCCCGTTGAGTGGGGCGTTTGGGTACCTGAAGTTTTCAAAGCCACAGATTATGATTTAACAATTGTTTCCCACACAGAACCAATGGACATTGGTATCTATGGCCGCGACAAATATTACTTCAATTATAAGAGTGATGCTTTCAAAGCCACGATGAAAAAATTGAACGCAACAACGGGTGAAAAAGCGCGCTATGAGCTGATGGGCGAAGCACAAAGAATAATCACCAATGATGCGGTTAATGGCTACCTCTTCCAACTTGCCAAAGCTGGAGTATGGAATGCAAAGCTGAATGGCCTTTGGGAAAATTCCCCCGTTCAGGCCAATGATTTAACCGGCGTTAGTTGGAACGATTAAACACCGAAACAAATTGAATGCGCTCACCTTTTGCACGGTGAGCGCGTTTGCACTTAGAATACTCTCACAGGTCAAATTTCCATGAGCGCCTACTTTGCTAAAAAAGCCGCTTGGGCAATTGCGACCTTGATCGCTGCGTCACTTTTCATTTTCATTGCCTTGGAAATAGTCCCCGGCGATCCCGCTCAAGTGATGCTCGGGGTAAATGCCACCGATGAGGCTGTTGCCGCTTTGCGTCAATCCTTAGGCTTAAACAAACCAGTTGCCGAGCGTTACCTCAGTTGGATTGGTGGGATGTTACAAGGCGATTTTGGTAAGAGCTACACCTACTCGGTTCCCGTTAGTGAATTGGTTTCCGCGCGAATAACCATAAGCCTCCCCCTTGCCTTAATAGCCCTTGCCCTATCGACGCTCATCGCTTTACCCGTTGGTCTTTATGCAGCATCGCGTCGAGGTAGTATCGCTGACACCGCGATCATGGCGCTAACACAAATCGGCATCGCTATTCCGAATTTTTGGTTTGCCCTACTATTGGTTTACGTGTTTTCGATCTGGCTGCGAATCTTTCCTGCCGGTGGGTTTCCAGGTTGGAGCGATGGCTTCATCCCCGCTTTCAAAGCTCTATTGCTTCCTGCTATCGCCCTTGCCCTTCCCCAAGCGGCCATCTTATCTCGCGTTACCCGTTCGGCCCTATTGGAAACCATGGGAGAGGATTACATACGCACCGCCCGCGCTAAGGGCCTCAGTAAACGCGCAACCCTTTGGAAACATGCCCTGCGCAATGCACTCATTCCTGTGCTTACAATTTTGGGATTACAATTTGCTTATCTATTGGCCGGGACGATCATTATTGAGAATGTTTTCTATCTTCCAGGACTTGGCCGTCTTGTATTCAAAGCCATATCATTGCGTGATTTGATTGTGGTCGAAAGCGTCGTAATGATGTTGGTTGCAACGATTATTCTGATCAATCTAATTGTTGATCTGGCCTATCTGTGGGTCGATCCGCGTTTGCGCAATCGGGAGGGTTAAGTGCACTCTTTCTTAAGTCGCGCCCTGCGCAATCGTAGTTTCTTTATCGGTTTGATCATTACATTATTTATTGTCTTTATCGCTGCCCTTTCCTTCCTCTGGACACCCTACGGGATAGACGATCAACAAATAACAACGGTTGGCCTGCAAAAACCCTCTCTTACCTATTGGCTAGGCACCGATAATTTGGGGCGCGATTTGTTTTCCCGCGTAATGGTCGGTGCTAGAAACTCGATTGCTGTGGCCGTTGTTGCCGTCGCGATTGGAATTGGAATTGGAGTGCCGCTTGGTTGCTGGGCAGCAGCGCGCCGTGGTTTCTTGGATGAATTACTGATGCGAGGAAATGATGTGATTTTTGCTTTTCCCGCCCTGCTTTCAGCCGTCATCATCACCGCCATATTTGGCCCTGGCGCTATTAATGCAATCATCGCAATCGGAATTTTTAATATCCCGGTTTTCGCCCGGCTCTCCCGGGGAGCCGCGTTAAGCTTATGGACAAGAGATTTTATCATGGCTGCAAGGGCGGCAGGAAAATCATCAGCCCGCATCACCATCGAACACATCATCCCAAACATGGCTAACCTGCTTATCGTACAAGCAACGATTGCATTTGCCTTAGGCATTATCCAAGAAGCGGGTCTCGCCTATGTGGGATTGGGAACGCAACCACCATTTCCCAGCTGGGGCAGGATGCTCAGCGAAGCGCAAACGATGATGGCCCTTGCCCCTCACCTCGCGATTGTCCCAGGTTTGGCGATTGTTATCACGGTCTTGGGGTTAAACCTTTTGGGTGATGGCCTGCGTGATGTTCTCGATCCTCGTCTCTCGAGAAAGCGTGATTGATGTTCGAGATCGATAAGCTCAGCCTATCCATTGGCAATGTTCCTATCCTAAAACAGGTCAGCCTGTCGCTACAGCCAGGAAAAATATTGGGGATCGTGGGAGAAAGCGGTTCAGGTAAATCGCTTACGGCCCTTAGTGCCATGCAGTTGCTTCCCGAAGGTTCGACCACCTCTGGCTCAATCAAATTCAATGGCCAAGAATTGTTAGGGGCAGAGGAAGAGCTGATGCAAGATTTGCGCGGTGACGATATGGCGATGATTTTCCAAGAACCGATGACAGCCCTTAATCCGGTTCACACCATCGGCGATCAAATCAGCGAGGGGATAATACTGCACGAGCAGATTGGGCGAGACGAAGCCTCTCAACGCACCATTGAACTTCTGCATCGGGTTGGCCTACCACCGAACCAATATCCCCTATCGCGCTATCCTCACGAATTGTCAGGTGGCCAGCGTCAACGGGTGATGATTGCCATGGCCTGCGCCCAATCACCAGATCTGTTGATCGCCGATGAACCAACAACCGCCCTTGATGTAACCCTACAGGCTCAAATTCTTGAACTGCTTCGCTCTCTCGTTGATGAACAGGGCATGGGTTTAATCTTGATCAGCCATGACCTAGCTGTTGTGGCAGAAATGACCGACGAAATTGTTGTCATGCGCAATGGTGAAGTTCTCGACCACGGGTCAACTGGCGCAATTCTTCGCGGTTTAAAACACCCCTATACACGGCAATTGGCAAAAGCCTCCTCCCACATCCCTACCCGTACTTTGCCCCCCGTCCTCACAACCAACGAGAAAGCAAAAAAGGCTACCCCGCTTCTTCAAATCAACAATGTGAGTAAGGATTACCCAACCGCGCGGAAATCTTTATTCCAACCCGGCACCCCTTTTAGGGCTGTTGATCAAGTCAGCTTCGATCTGTATCCAGGTCAAAGTCTGGGGCTGGTTGGGGAATCTGGCTGCGGAAAATCAACACTGGCGAGAATGATTCTTGCGTTAGATAGACCCAGCTCCGGCACGATTTCCGTTAATGGTGTTGCCCTAACCAATGCCAACCCAAAACAATTAAAAAAGGCACGCCGTAACATGCAGGTGGTTTTCCAAGACCCATTTGCAAGCTTCAATCCCCGTCACAAAGTCGATCGTCTTATCGCCGAACCACTTTATCTAGAAGGGGAATTATCGGCCAACGAAAAAAGCCAAAGAGTAATCAATGCCCTCGATGAGGTTGGCATGAAACCGGATGCGTTGGATAAATACCCCCATGAATTTTCTGGTGGTCAACGCCAAAGAATTGCAATCGCTCGCGCTCTCATCACACGCCCAGCTTTGATTGTTGCTGATGAGCCGGTCTCTGCGTTAGATGTTTCAATCCGTGCGCAGGTTCTTGATTTGCTTTGTGAACTGCGCGAGAAACTTGGCCTGACTTATCTTTTCATCAGCCACGATTTAGGCGTTGTCCGTGCTATCTGTGATGAAGTATTTGTAATGGAAAAGGGTAAAATTGTTGAACACGGGACTACTGAACAAATTTTTGATAATCCGCAGTCAAGGGCGGCAAAACGGCTTGTCGATGCAACCCCCGATCTTGAACGGGCAATTGCAAATCGATTAAGGTCTGAGAAAAAGAATATGGGTAGCAACAAATGATCGAAGAAATTGATTACACAAAAGAATACGACAACTCCTCTCGCGTGGAAAATTCAGATAAAATACTCGATCAGCTTCTCATCGATGCTGCTGATTTCCGTGAGACACCTAACCTAATCGTCGACATGGATGTGGAATACGGCCCCGAACCTCGCAATAAAATGGATATTTACTGGCCTGACAATCAAGCGGGAAACAAACGACGGGCACCGCTGGTTATGTTCATCCATGGTGGATATTGGCAAATGATGGATCGCTCGGCTTTCAGCCATATGGCAAAAGGCTTGAATGCCAATGGTTTTGCTGTTGCCATCCCCTCCTACACCCTTTGTCCAGATATCACTATTGATGGTATAATTACCGAAATGAGACGCGCCTGTTTGGTGCTTTTTCAAAGGTACAAAAAAACTTTCACCGTAATTGGCCATTCTGCCGGTGGTCATCTAGCGGCCTGCATGATGGCGACGGATTGGGAAGGGATGCACTCTGGTCTACCCCACGATCTTGTTCGTTCTGCCATGGGAATTTCTGGTATTTATGACCTCATCCCCCTCATTAACACCCCAACTAATGAAGCCGTTGGTATGGATAAAAAGCAAGCAAAAGCTGCTAGTCCTCTCCACTGGATGCCGGATGCCATTCAACGTTTTGAGGCCTGGGTTGGAGCCGATGAATCCAACGAATTTCACCGCCAAAGCCGTGAGTTAGCTGCTCGATGGAATCTTCT
>JAZGFF010000202.1:0-2161 GCA_036479095.1 Rhizobiaceae bacterium
ATGAAACGGGGACGTGGCCGATCACCAACGTCATTTCATTGGGTCCGGATTCGATGGCTTGGCATTTTGGTATTTGTCAGCCCATCGAGCGAACTTAGGATCAGTGCCGCAGGGTTGAAAAGCCAGCCTGCCTGACCGTGTTCACGGGTTTTGGTAAAACAAAACCTAGCCAGTAAGTGGTGTGTGAATGGAAAGTGGAACGAGAAACAATGCCGGGGCAGAGCGTGAAGCTAAGCCAATTTTTATTCAAAAGCGCTTTGCGGTAAAGCCAAGCGCTCTGCCGTCCCCAACTTTTGGGGAAAGAACTAAAGTTCACTCTAGCGGTTTTCGTGGGGAGGATTTTTGCTTGTTCAGCGCCAAATCTCACGTCATAGTAGAACAAAATCATCAACTGAAATCCAAACCCATGACCCATCCAATCCTCGTTGAAATCACGCGCGGCTCAAAAGTTGAAAGCGTCCATCGCGGCGCGATTTCTGTCCTAGACGCATCTGGGGTAACTGTTCTCAATATTGGCGACACAGAAGTGCCAGTATTTCCCCGCTCTGCTATTAAAGCGATACAGGCACTTCCGGTGATAGAATCTGGTGCTGCGGATGCCTACGGTTTTGGCAATCAAGAACTTGCCTTATGCTGCGCTTCCCATAACGGAGAAGCGGAACACGTCCGTTTGGCGCGAGATATGTTGAGCCGCGCGGGTTTAAAAGAAACGTGCTTAGAATGTGGTGGTCACTGGTCGACACGTCAGCACGTTCTGTTAGAACAAACTAAAATTTACGATGAAACCCCACCAGCGATTTGTAACAACTGCTCGGGCAAACACACTGGCTTTGTTTGCACCGCTGCTCATTTAGGCATCGATCTTAAGGGCTATATAAAACCCGATCATCAAATTCAGATCGGGATCAACGAAGCTTTGCAAGATTTAACCGGCGCAGCCCATGATCAAGACATTTGCGGCACTGATGGCTGCTCGATCCCGACCTACGCAATCCCCCTCACCGCAATGGCTTTGGGCTTTGCAAAAATGGCAACGGGTAATGGCCTGAGCCGCAACAGGGCGAAAGCCGCAAAACGCCTGTTTACAGCATGCATGGCAGAGCCGTTTTATGTCGCAGGCGCAAGACGATTTTGTACGGATTTCATGAGTGTGGGAAATGGAAGACTTTTTGCCAAAACAGGGGCTGAAGGAGTATTCTGCGGTGCCATTCCCGAATTGGGGTTTGGGATAGCGCTAAAATGTGACGATGGATCTGCACGGGGAGCTGAAGCAATGATGGCGGCTGTCGTGGCAAAACTGTTGGGAAAAAACGACCCTCTTTACGAGCCACTAAAGGCAATGAGCAACCGTGCGATTACCAATTGGAATGGAATCGAAGTCGGGACGACGCGGGCGATTGTCGGCTAAGCAAAGAATGGGGAGATAAGAGTGCCGAACGGCCAATGATTTTGCGAGGAGGCAAAAATCGCGACCGTCCGGCGAACTCCAAAAAGCCTAGGTGATGCGGCGGGCCCAGGCTTAATTATGGAGTAATACAGGGCAAGAAATCTCTTTCCTGTCTTGTGCGCACAACCTGACGCAACCACCAACACTAGGCAAGCCAAGTTGAGGTGATAAACGCAATGATAGTAAAGGGTTAAGGTAAACGAATAGGCTTAATTGGTTAACCGGAAAACAGCATTTACACTCTACTAAGCGGCTGTTGCGACAACTTGGTTGCGGCCATTACGCTTCGCTTCATAAAGCGCATCGTCCGCCCGCTTCAACATCGCTTCAATGGAATCATCGGGGCCATTCAAAGAAGAAACTCCAGCGCTCACGGTTATTGCAATTTGCTTGGCACCCCCTTCAACAACAAATGGGTGCGCTGCAATTTCGCGGCGCATTCGATCAGCAACTACGAATGCCAATTCTTGATCCGTATCTGGCATCGCAATGATAAATTCTTCACCGCCAAAACGGCAGGCCAAATCCTTACCACGCACATTCTTAGAAAGGCGCTCGGCAAATGTCTTCAAAACATCATCCCCAACCGGGTGACCATAGGTGTCGTTGACCTGCTTAAAATGGTCGATATCCAGAACAATCAAGGCCAAGTTCTTATCGGCGACACTGGCCTTATCAAAAAGGCTCTGCATATGGCTGTCAAAATAGCGGCGA
>JAZGFF010000203.1:0-3767 GCA_036479095.1 Rhizobiaceae bacterium
CCTGGTTCTAAAGGTTCTTGGATCATGGTTCGTGATGCAATTAAGAAGGCTCTTCCAGAAGGTGCTCCGACGCCAGCTGGTTTGCTTTCATCTGGTACTGCTGCAGCGGAAGCTGCTCCGGCTCCAGAGGCTGCTGCTGAAGGAGGTGCTGAATAATGGATATTGAAGTCACCACACTTGCAGGCAAGAAATCCGGCAAAGTATCAATTTCTGATGCTGTGTTCGGCCTAGAGCCTCGCCAAGACATTATCGCCCGTATGGTGCGCTACCAACGGGCAAAAGCTCGCCAAGGTACGCACCAAACTAAAGGTCGTTCCGATGTGGACCGTACTGGTGCACGTATGTACCGCCAAAAAGGTACAGGCGGCGCGCGTCACCACTCACAGGCTGCTCCGCAGTTCCGTGGCGGTGGTAAGGCACATGGGCCACAATCTCGTGATCACTCACATGATCTACCAAAGAAATTTCGTGCTCTTGCATTGCGCCATGCGCTTTCTGCAAAAGTAAAAGATGGTTCTTTGGTTGTGATGGATGATCTAAAGGCAAAAGACCCAAAGACATCTGCCCTTCGCGGTCAATTTGGCAAGCTTGGCCTTGAGAATGCTCTTTTAATTGGTGGCGCTGAGTTGGATAACAACTTTAAGCTTGCTGCTAAAAACATTCCAAACATCGATGTGCTTCCAGTGCAAGGTATCAACGTTTATGACATTCTTCGTCGTAAGACATTGGTTCTCACTAAGGATGCGATTGATGCACTTGAGGAGCGCTTCAAATGAGTGAGATTCGCAACTATGACGTGATCGTCTCGCCGGTGATCACTGAAAAAGCAACCTTGGCTTCTGAAGTTAATCAGGTTGTATTCAATGTCGCGCGTGACGCCACTAAGCCAGAAATTAAACGGGCTGTTGAAGCTTTGTTTGGTGTGAAGGTGAAAGCGGTAAACACGCAGCTTCGCAAAGGTAAAGTGAAACGTTTTCGCGGCCACCTCGGCAAGCAAGTCGACGTCAAAAAAGCATTTGTGACCTTGGCTGAAGGCCAAGCGATCGATGTTACAACCGGTTTGTAAGGGAGCTATAAACAATGGCACTTAAAAAATTCAGACCGATGACACCTGGTACACGCCAGTTGGTAATCGTCTCCCGCGAGGGACTATGGAAGGGCAAGCCAGTCAAAGCACTGACTCAAGGCCTTACAAAGTCTGGCGGTCGTAATAATACAGGCCGTTTAACAATGCGCGGCATCGGTGGGGGACATAAACGCACCTACCGTAAAATTGATTTCAAACGCCAAAAGTTTGATGTGCAAGGTACTGTTGAGCGTTTGGAGTATGATCCAAACCGCACAGCGTTCATCGCTCTTATCAAATATGATGATGGTGAGTTGGCTTATATCTTGGCACCTCAGCGTTTGGCTGCTGGTGACAAAATAATTGCTGCTGCTTCGGCTGATGTGAAGCCTGGCAACGCAATGCCAATGTCAGCAATACCTGTTGGTACAATTATCCACAATGTGGAAATGAAACCTGGTAAGGGCGGTCAAATTGCGCGCTCTGCAGGCACCTATGCTCAGCTTGTTGGCCGTGATGGAGTTTACTCTATCTTGCGTCTCAACTCTGGTGAGCAACGTTTGATCCCAGGGACTTGCATGGCAACAATTGGTGCTGTTTCTAACCCTGATAAATCCAACACCAATATGGGTAAAGCTGGCCGTAATCGCTGGTATGGTAACCGCCCTAAAGTACGTGGTGTTGCTATGAACCCGATCGATCACCCCCACGGTGGTGGTGAAGGTCGTACTTCCGGTGGTCGTCATCCTGTGACGCCGTGGGGCAAGCCTACTAAAGGCAAGCGCACACGGTCAAACAAAACGACTGATAAATTCATCATGCGCTCACGTCATCAGCGCAAGAAATAAGGATCTAGATTTTGTCTCGTTCAGTCTGGAAAGGCCCTTTTGTCGATGGTTATCTTCTCAAAAAAGCAGAGAAGGTACGCGAAGGCGGCCGCAACGAAGTGATCAAAACGTGGAGCCGTCGCTCCACCATCATGCCACAATTTATCGGTTTGACTTTTGGTGTTTATAACGGCCACAAGCACATTCCTGTTAATGTGTCAGAAGATATGGTCGGTCAGAAATTTGGTGAATTTGCACCAACCCGCACTTATTACGGCCACGCTGCCGATAAGAAGGTGAAAAGGAGCTAACTATGGGTAAGCCCAAGCTTGAGCGTCAGCTCGCCGATAACGAGGCGAAAGCGGTTCACAAAATGATACGGGTATCTCCGCAAAAACTGAACTTAGTTGCTCAGTTAATTCGCGGTAAGAAAGCAGCTCGCGCGCTTTCCGACTTGGAATTTTCCACTAAACGGATTGCTGAGACTGTTCGCAAGTGCCTTCAATCGGCAATTGCCAATGCTGAAAACAACCATGATTTGGATGTTGATAGTTTGGTGGTTGCAGAGGCGCACGTTGGCCATTCGATCCGCATGAAGCGGTTTATGGCACGCGGTCGCGGTAAGTCTAGCCGTATTCAAAAACCATACGCGCATCTCACGATTATTCTTCGTGAAGCCGATGAAGAGGAGGCCGCGTAATGGGTCAAAAGATTAACCCCATTAGTTTCCGCCTCGGGATCAACCGCACATGGGATTCTCGTTGGTTTGCTGGAAAGGGCGATTATGCAAATCTCCTAAGCCAGGATTTAAAAATCCGCGAGTACATTATGAAAGTATTGAAGGCTGCTTCAATTGCTAAGGTAGTGATTGAACGTCCCCACAAAAAATGCCGTGTTACGATTCACTCAGGTCGCCCTGGTTTGATCATCGGTAAAAAAGGTGCGGACATTGAAAAGCTGAAGCAAAAAATTCAAACAATGACTGATGCGGAAGTTTCGCTAAACATTCTTGAAATTCGCAAGCCTGAAGTAGATGCAACAATCGTTGCACAATCAATTGCTCAGCAATTGGAACGCCGCGTTGCATTCCGTCGTGCCATGAAGCGCTCAGTGCAATCTGCTATGCGTTTGGGTGCTGGTGGTATTCGCATCAACTGTGCTGGCCGTCTTGGCGGTGCAGAAATTGCTCGGATGGAATGGTATCGCGAAGGCCGTGTGCCTTTGCATACATTGCGTGCTGACATCGATTATGGTGTTGCCGAGGCGATGACTGCTTACGGTATTTGCGGTGTGAAAGTATGGATATTCAAAGGCGAAATCCTTGAACATGATCCAATGGCCTCTGAGCGCCGTTCGGTTGAAGCCCAAGAATCCGGTGGTGGTGGCGGACGTCGCCCACCGCGTAAGTAACGCGACCGGAAAGGAAAAAGAACAATGTTGCAACCAAAACGCACAAAATACCGTAAAGCGCATAAGGGTCGTATCCACGGCAATGCCAAAGGCGGTACGAAACTAAATTTTGGCCAATACGGCCTGAAAGCGCTTGAGCCAGATCGGGTCAACGCACGTCAGATCGAAGCGGCTCGTCGCGCCATCACCCGTCACATGAAACGTGCCGGTCGTGTATGGATCCGTATTTTCCCAGACTTGCCTATTACTGCAAAGCCTACCGAAGTTCGTATGGGTAAAGGTAAGGGTGCTCCTGAATATTGGGCAGCTCGTGTTGCACCAGGCCGGGTCATGTTTGAAATAGACGGAGTAAATGAAACCGTTGCACGTGAGGCCCTGCGCCTTGGTGCAATGAAACTGTCAGTAAAGACAAAATTCAGTCAACGAATTCAAGACTAGCTGATCGTTCAGATTAGCCCTGTTGA
>JAZGFF010000204.1:0-5214 GCA_036479095.1 Rhizobiaceae bacterium
AAAGAAAAAAGACACAGAAACAAAAGCTGCAAAGACAGAACCCGCTAACGACGAAAGTGCTGAAGAGGCACCGAAGAAAAAGCGCGTTTCTCGCAGCAAAAAGACAGATGATAGCGAAGAAGGCAAAGCCAGTACCGAAGCTGCTTCAGCGGAACAAGACGATGTCGCCGAACAAGAGAAGAAGCTTCGCAAACGCCGCACCAGTCGTAAGAAGGCCGTGGCCGATGATGATGCTGTTGTAGAAGTTTCAACAGAGGAAACTGCGCTAGACGCGAAGGATGAAAAGCCTAAGAAAGCCACCCGTCGTCGCACATCTCGCACGAAGGTTGAAGCCGAAGAAGTGGCCGCAGATACAACCTCAGAAGAAGCAGAATCTGGTTCAACAGAAACTCCTGCGGAAGCAGACGAGGAAAAACAGCCAAGGGCGCGAAAATCTCGCTCCCGTTCCCGCCGTGGAAAGAAGAACACCAAAACTGATCATGATGATGGTTCAAATGATGCCGTTGAGCAGCTTGGTTCTGATGATGCCTTAGAAGAGGTTCCTCAGCGACGGAGCAATCGTCGCCATTATAAAATTCAAGAAGTAATCAAGCGGCGTCAAATTCTCTTGGTTCAAGTAGTAAAAGAAGAGCGCGGCAATAAGGGCGCTGCCCTTACCACCTATCTTTCCCTTGCTGGGCGCTATTCAGTGCTGATGCCTAACACGGCTCGTGGCGGTGGAATTTCGCGTAAAATCACCAATGCCGCTGATCGCAAGCGATTAAAAAGCATTGCTTCAGCACTTGAGGTGCCGCAAGGAATGGGTGTCATTTTACGCACCGCTGGTGCATCACGTGATCAAGAGGAAATTCAACGAGATTTTGAATACCTTATGCGTTTATGGGAAAATGTACGCACCCTCACCTTAGATTCAACGGCTCCCTGCCTTGTTTATGAAGAAGGAAGCCTGATTAAACGTTCCATTCGTGATCTCTTCGATACGGATACAAGCGAGATCATGGTTGCCGGTGAAAATGGCTTCAAAGAAGCAAAAGACTTCATGAATATGCTGATGCCTTCGCAGACAAAAAAGGTGAAGCTCTATACAGACCGCATCCCGATGTTTGCAAAAATGGGCGTTGAGGCACAACTGGATGCCATGTTGCAGCCCCAAGTCACCTTGAAATCTGGTGGCTACCTGATCCTCGACCAAACCGAAGCACTGGTTGCCATTGACGTTAACTCAGGCCGTTCAACCCGCCAACATTCTATTGAAGAAACTGCTGTCCAAACTAATTTGGAAGCTGCTGATGAAGTGGCACGGCAGCTACGGTTGCGCGACCTAGCTGGTTTAATCGTTATCGATTTTATCGACATGGAAGATCGCCGCAATGTTCGTGCAGTCGAAAAACGATTAAAAGATGCGCTGAAAAATGACAGGGCACGCATTCAAGTTGGGCGTATTTCTCACTTTGGTTTGATGGAAATGTCACGCCAACGTATCCGAGCCAGTGTTTTGGAATCGACCACACAAACCTGCCCAACCTGTGAAGGTTTGGGGCATGTCCGTTCTCCATCCTCGGTGGTCTTGGGTGTGCTGCGTGCCATCGAGGAACATTTGAACCGCAATTCCCGTAATAACCTGACGATCAAGGTTTCTACGACAACCGCAATTTATTTGCTCAACAACAAGCGAGAAAGCCTCAGTGATTTGGAAATTCGCTTTGGGGTGAGCCTGTTGATTGAAACAGATAACGGCCTCGGTACGACGCCCTGTGAAATCGAAAAAGGCGAATTTTCAAATCGAAAGCCAGTCCAATCTGCGGCTGTTCAAGCCGACCAGGTAATGGATGATGATGAAGAATCTAGCATTTCAAGCGAAGCTGCGAGCAGCAGCGAAACTCGCAATGAACCTGCTGATCAGGGCGAAGACCAGGGCCGGAAGAAACGCCGTCGCCGTCGTCGCCGTCGTGGTTCTAATTCCGAAGAAGAAACAGAAAGAGACAACTCCACTGAAGAGGCGTCAACAAGCGCTGCTGGTGAATCAACCCGCGAACAAATTTCTGAGGTAGCAACCGAAGAATCGGAGGCAAAACCTGCCAAGCGCGTACGCCGAAAAAAGAAATCAGATGATGAAGTTGTACTGGAAGAGAACGCAGCCACCTCTGAAGATAAAGAAGAAAAACCGAAACGCAGACGCCGCAAAAGCGCCGAAACACGCGTTGATGAAGTTGAAACTCCTGTAAAAGAAGAGGCATCGACAGCCCGAACCACTGATGACAAGCCGAAGCGACGGACAACACGCCGCAAAATCAGCGAAGATGAACAATCAGAGGAAATAGAGGCAGTCAGCGATACTCCAGTTGCAGATAAAAGTTCAGATGAGAAAAAGCCTAAAAAAGGCGGCTGGTGGCAGCGTAAATTTTTCTAGATAAACATCTACTTCTACAACCGCACGGGGGGAAATTTTCCCCCGTGCGGTAAACATTTTTCTTCCAACCCGTGAAAATTGCATTGTTGGTTGAAGATCAACAGTTGAGCTAATTTCGCCCTTGCGTTCCCCCCCGCCGCCTTGCAATATTGCGTATAAATAAATCTGAATCGCGAGGATAATTCATGGACGTTCAAGCTGCAGTCGCATTTGAAGCAGGCAAGCCCTTAGAAATAGCAACCGTTCAACTGGAAGGGCCTAAGGCTGGTGAAGTTCTCGTAGAAATTAAAGCTACGGGTCTTTGTCACACCGACGAGTTCACCCGCTCTGGAGCTGATCCTGAAGGAATATTCCCCGCAATCCTTGGCCATGAAGGAGCTGGCGTTGTTGTCGATGTTGGGCCGGATGTGAAATCTTTGAAAAAAGGCGACCACGTTATTCCCCTCTATACGGCTGAATGTCGCGAGTGCGAGTATTGCCTCAATCCAAAAACAAACCTTTGCCAAGCCGTGCGTACAACCCAAGGCCAAGGACTAATGCCTGATGGTACGAGCCGCTTCTCCATCGATGGCAAGCCGATCATGCACTATATGGGTTGTTCAACCTTTGCCAATTTCACCGTGCTCCCTGAAATTTCACTGGCAAAGGTACGTAAGGACGCTCCCTTTGATAGCATTTGTTACATCGGTTGCGGTGTCACAACTGGTATTGGCGCGGTAATCAATACCGCAAAAGCTGAGCCTGGGTGCACCGCAGTCGTCTTCGGTCTTGGCGGCATCGGGCTAAACGTTTTGCAGGGCCTTCGGATGATTGGCGCAGATAAGATCATCGGCGTTGATATGAATGATAGTAAAAAGGCTTGGGGGGAAAAATTTGGCATGACCGATTTTCTCAATCCAACTGGTATGAGCAATGATGAGCAAGTAGAAGCTTTAGTTGAGATGACAGGAGGCGGCGCTGATTATTCCTTTGAGTGTATTGGCAATGTCAACGTCATGCGAACTGCCCTTGAATGTACCCATAAGGGTTGGGGCGAATCTATCATAATTGGCGTAGCTGGTGCCGGCCAGGAAATTTCCACCCGCCCCTTCCAACTGGTGACTGGGCGCTCTTGGCGCGGGACTGCATTTGGCGGCGCACGGGGCCGCACCGACGTGCCACAAATTGTTGATTGGTACATGGATGGGAAAATTGAGATTGACCCAATGATTACCCATAAACTTGAACTGAAAGACATCAACAAAGGTTTCGATTTGATGCATGCTGGCGAATCGATCCGCGCTGTTGTTGAGTTTTAGGGAATTTATGGGATTACGATTCTTCTTAATGCCAATAGCGATGATGAGGTTCTGCCTCCTTATTGCAATTGGTTTATACTTTCATGCTCCCGCAATTGCTCAGAGCGTTAAAGCCAAACCCAATAAAGAAGAATCTAAGCAGGTTGAAACGACAAAGCCTGATGATAAGGCGGTTAAAGAAAAGCAGACCGAAGAACAAAAACCCCATCCCCTCACTGGGTTATCAAAAGACGATCTCGCAGAGCTAGATGATCTGCTGTTAGGGGCTTGGGTTTTTATTACCGACAATCCCAAGGAAAACCCCTCTCTTTCAAGCTTAACCAAAGCTTTGGGCCGGTGCTTAAAGCCAGCAAAAATCAAAAAACTGGATATTGAGCCCGGAGCCGAGCGGAAATTCCCGGAGGCGAATAGTCTGGTTGGGGATCTTGTTTATTACCAAACGAAAAAGGGGCTGCAGCGCTTTACCTTCAATGATGGGCAACTCACCCTGTTAACAAAAGCGCGTAAGCTCGACAAGCCAAATGGAAGGGCGGTCTGGGCAATACTTGGTCGAGCCGGCGGACACATGCTCCAGTTTGCTAATGCCAAAAAGAGAGGCGGCAACGGCCAGTTATTATTAGAAAATAAGAACCTTTATTTGCGTTGTAAGTTTGATCGCAAAAAGAAAAAATCCACGGACCAGTAATGCGTATTTTTATTGATGCAGACGCCTGCCCAGTCAAAGAGGAAACATTGAAGGTTGCTGAACGATATCAAATTCCAGTTTCCATAGTCTCAAACGGCGGTATGCGCCCATTCCGTGACCCGCTGGTAACAACTGTTGTGGTGGCTGCAGGTGCCGATGTGGCAGACGATTGGATTGCAGATGAAACCCAATCAGGTGATGTTGTAGTCACCGCCGATATTCCATTAGCGGCTCGGATTTTGGAAAAGCATGCATATCCCCTTGGCCCCACAGGACGTTTGTTCACCGCAGAATCGATCGGTATGGCACTGGCCATGCGGCAATTAAAACAAGACGTTCGTGAAGCGACCCAAACGCAAACTCGAAACCGCAGCTTTCAGGCAAAAGATAGATCAAACTTTTTACAAGCTCTCGACCGTTTAGTGGTCAAGGACCGAAACAACAAAACATAAAGGCTACCCTATGGAAACCATATCAACCGCCCACGCCTTTGGTGGCACCCAAGGGGTCTATACCCACAACTCTACCAGCAACAATTGTGAGATGACCTTTGCTGTTTATCTGCCACCCCAAGCTAAGGATGGTCCAGTGCCTGTGCTTTGGTATCTTTCAGGCCTCACCTGTACCCATGCAAATGTGATGGATAAGGGCGAGTACCGCGCCCATGCTGCAAAGCACGGGGTGGCGATAGTTTGCCCGGACACAAGCCCTCGTGGTGAGAACGTGCCTGATGATGCCGACAATTGGCAATTTGGCTGTGGAGCAGGGTTTTATCTCAATGCAACCCAGCAGCCGTGGAGCAAAAACTATCAGATGTATTC
>JAZGFF010000205.1:0-6384 GCA_036479095.1 Rhizobiaceae bacterium
GCTTGCGCGATCCAAACCGTAGGCCAGAATCCGGAATGCCTAAAAAACAAGCATAGCTTAACAAGGTGTTAATTAGTGCCTATTAAATAGGCTATAAAATTACTGAAACTTTTGATATAATTGTAAAATTTAACAATATCAACCGCTTAGGAAACTGGCACGGTACTTGAATTCTTTCTTCTATCTCAATGCACGCACAGGTGTTTGGGACAAGAAGGGTTGGTTTTCTACTGACCTGTAATCGTAAGACGGGAAACGACATGAAATTTGTTATGGCAATTATTAAGCCATTTAAACTCGATGAAGTCCGCAACAGCCTTTCTGCCCTTGGTGTGCAGGGGCTGACAGTGACGGAAGTAAAAGGCTACGGACGGCAAAAGGGGCAAAGCGAAATCTATCGCGGCGCTGAATATGCAGTGCACTTTGTTCCAAAATTAAAACTCGAAATCGCTATAGATAGCGCGCAGGAAACTCAAGTTGTTGAGGCAATTCGCGAGGCCGCTGGTACAGGCCAGATCGGTGACGGCAAAGTTTTCGTTATGGACCTGCAACAGGCCATGCGCATTAGAACCGGAGAAACAGGCGCAGAAGCGCTTTAGGTTTCCCAGCATTACAAAGGTAGACAAATGAAATATTCACTTAACAAGAGTGCATCTGTTGTGGCGTTAGCCACATCTCTCACTCTGATCTCAGGTACAAGTTTTGCGCAAGATGCGACGCTTGCAAGTGTGGCGAAAGAAACAAGCTATGTTTTTAATACGCTGCTGTTCTTAATTGGCGGTTTTCTCGTGATGTTCATGGCGGCAGGTTTTGCCATGCTGGAAGCGGGTTTGGTGCGTTCAAAAAACGTATCAATGCAATGTTTGAAGAACATATCCCTCTATTCAATCGCTGGCATTATGTATTACTGGATTGGTTATAATCTCATGTACACAGGCGTCGATGGCGGTGTTATGGGCTCGTTCAGCCTCTTTGGTTACGGCTTCGATGAAGTTGGCAAGGGCTCAACAGGTAGTTACTCCACAGCATCAGATTGGTTCTTCCAAATGGCTTTCGTTGCTGCCACTGCTTCCATTGTTTCTGGTACAGTTGCTGAACGCTTGAAAATTTGGCCGTTCCTTATCTTTACGGTTTTTCTAACCGGCATCATTTACCCTATTTCTGGTTCATGGCACTGGGGTGCTGGTTTCTTGAAAGAAGCAGGCTTTAATGATTTTGCTGGTTCCACAATCGTTCACTCCGTTGGTGGTTGGGCAGCCCTTGTTGGTGCTATCATTTTGGGAGCCCGTAAGGGTAAATATGTTGATGGCAGAGTTGTTCCAATGCTTGCCTCAAACATTCCTTTGGCAACCCTTGGTACATTTATCCTATGGCTCGGTTGGTTCGGTTTTAACGGCGCCTCACAATTAGCTATGGGTACAATCGGTGACGTGTCAGATATATCGCGCATCTTTGCCAACACTAACCTAGCTGCTGCTGGCGGTGTTGTCGCAACTCTCGTCTTGATGCAAATCATGTATGGCAAACTGGATGTCACAATGGCTCTGAACGGTGCCTTGGCTGGTCTCGTATCGATTACGGCTGAACCTTTAACGCCTGGACCACTAGCTGCGATTTTAATCGGTTCAGCAGGGGGAGTAATTGTTGTCTTCGCTGTTCCACTGTTGGACAAATTGAAGATTGATGATGTTGTTGGCGCTATACCAGTGCACTTATTTGCAGGTATCTGGGGCACGATCGCAGTTGTCTTTACGAACAGTGGTGCGACCTTGAGTGCGCAACTATACGGCATTGCTTGTTATGGCGTGTTCACGGTTGTATTCAGCGCAATCGTCTGGTTGGCGCTTAAATATACGATCGGAATTCGTGTAAGTGAAGAGGAAGAAGCTCTTGGGTTAGATCGTAGCGAGATCGGTGTTGAAGCCTATCCTGAATTTACATTTGGCAGGGGATAGTTCTCCACGTACGGATTTTTCTTCCGTACGAGTGCGCCGGGATCACCCCCCGTATGAACGGCGTGCCATGTGAGCCTCAACCCACTTGTTGTAAAACAAGTGGGTTGTTGTAGTTTTAGCTTTTGAAACTCTGATCACAGCACTAAATTTTTTTAATCAGTAGAAATTCACGGCTCTTGTAAACCTCGATTGATCTGTCGATGGTTAACAGGCTCTTAACCATCGCTCGGCTAAACTTGCTGCAAATCGGTTCATTGTTCTTCTTGTAAGATCCATGTGCCGTTTCGTGCACGACAAAGGTTGAGTGAGAATGCAAGCACCGGATGTGAATATAACAAGTCAAAGTGTGGCTCTTGATCGGGCTCGCTATGGGGTGACGAGGGATAGTGAATTAGGCAAAACGCGTTCTAAGGTTTTGTCTTTCAACTCTCTTATCCCGACGAAGTTACGCGCCCCCTTAAATAAAGTGAGCGGGTTTATATTGAGCGGGTTATCATTTGTGGGAGCGCTTGCCTTAGCCACATGGTCGGTCAGCGATCCTAGCCTGACCTTTGCCAATGGCAGAACAGCAGACAATTGGTTAGGTTTTTGGGGGGCAAGTTTTGCAGATTTTATCATGCAGTTCCTTGGGTTTGCATCCGTAATTTTTTTGGCTCCTTTATTGATCTGGGGTTTACTAAAAATAACCAATCGAGATCTTGGCTTTTTTCGACATCGTTTTAGTTATTGGATGGGGTCATTGGTGGTCGGTGCAGCTGCACTTGGCTGCTTGAAAATTCCAACGGGGTGGCCTTTAGAGGTCGGTCTAGGCGGTGTTGTTGGTGATGCCGTCTTGAGTATTCCGCGGGCGTTTATTGGTTCTTATCCAAGTGGATTTTTTGCGGTTATTTTATTCTTTATTTTGGCGGCCCCTGCTGTTTGGTTATTGCTTCGAGCTTGCGGGTTGCAAAATGGAATTCCTACAAGTGATCGCATCGAGTTAAACGAAGCGCAGTTCGATCAAAGCGGTGTGGATGATGACTTATCATTGACAGAGACAGAAGTAGAAGGTCGTGACTGGAGCGGGCTTTTTGCCATGCCGATAGGCCTGATTATTCATTGGGTTTACAGCGTAAAGACATATTTTAGGAATCGCCAACAAGCGCCACAACAGATGATAAAACGCCAAGTGGGTGAGATGGCTTCGGCCTCTTCACCATCGGCCAATACTTTTGTTGATGAGCCGTTACACGATTCTGAATTTGAAGAATTAGATGAAGCCAATACTGGGGATGATGATCAGTATGGGCATCAGGTTCTTGAGCGCACACGGATCGATGCTCCTGCTTTAGATGATGAGCCGGTACCCCATACGGATGCTGCCCAGCCTGTTGAGCCAGCACCGCGGGCGGCCAAGCGGATCAAGGCTAAGAAAGCCAATGCCAAATTTACGTTCCCTTCATTGGAATTGTTATCTGACCAGAAAAGCTTAATTGAAGACCCCACTCTTTCTACGGAAGCTTTAGAAGAAAATGCTCGCCGTCTTGAGGGCGTTTTGGATGACTTTGGTGTGAAGGGTCAGATATTAAAAGTTCGTCCTGGACCTGTGGTAACTCTTTATGAGTTAGAGCCTGCCCCTGGGGTTAAATCTTCTCGGGTGATTGGGTTGGCTGAAGATATAGCCCGTTCAATGAGTGCAATCGCAGCGCGCGTTGCTGTGGTTCCTGGGCGTAACGCGATTGGTATCGAGTTACCTAATAAACGGCGCGAAACAGTTTATTTGCGTGAGCAGCTTTCGACGAAAGAGTTCAAGAATTCCAAAGCCAAATTGCCTATGTGTCTAGGGAAGACTATTGGCGGAGAACCGGTTGTTGTTGACTTGGCGAAAATGCCTCATCTGCTCATGGCAGGCACGACCGGCTCTGGTAAGTCGGTGGGTATTAACACCATGATTCTTTCTCTGCTTTACCGACTTGGTCCGGATAAATGTAAGATGATTATGATCGACCCAAAAATGCTGGAGCTTTCGATTTATGATGGGATTCCACATTTGCTTACTCCTGTAGTTGTTGATCCCAAAAAAGCAGTTGTGGCTTTGAAGTGGACAGTGCGTGAAATGGAAGAGCGCTATAAGAAAATGTCGAAGGTTGGTGTTCGTAACATCGATGGTTTCAATGCTCGAGTTGCAGAGGCTGCAGCGAAGGGCGAGGTGATTACCCGCACGGTTCAAACCGGGTTTGACAGACATACGGGCGAAGCGATTTATGAGCATGAAGAGTTAGACTTAGAGGCCCTGCCTTTCATTGTTGTTGTTATCGATGAGATGGCCGATTTGATGATGGTGGCGGGTAAGGATATTGAAGGAACGGTTCAACGTTTAGCGCAGATGGCGCGGGCAGCTGGTATCCACGTCATTATGGCAACCCAGCGTCCATCAGTCGATGTGATCACGGGCACAATCAAGGCTAACTTCCCTACGCGTATATCGTTCCAGGTGACTTCAAAAATCGATTCCCGCACAATTCTTGGCGAGATGGGGGCAGAACAATTGTTAGGCATGGGGGATATGCTTTACATGGCTGGTGGTGGCCGCATCACCCGTGTCCACGGCCCTTTTGTTTCAGACAGTGAAGTTGAAGACATTGTCAATCATCTGAAATCGCAAGGTGTACCGCAATATCTTGAAGCAGTTACAGAAGAAGATGAAGAGGATGGCGGGGCAGAAGCTGGACAGGCAAGCGGCGAATTAGCAAATTCAGATGATCCTTATGATCAGGCGGTTGCTATTGTGCTGCGTGATCGTAAAGCTTCTACATCTTATATTCAAAGGCGCCTTTCTATCGGTTATAATCGAGCAGCATCTTTGGTTGAAAGAATGGAACAGGAGGGTCTCATTAGTCCTGCTAACCATGCGGGTAAACGTGAAATTCTTGTCCCTGCAGAAGATGAAATAATGTAAATCGAATGCCTTACTGGTGCCTGATTTATCAACCATATATTTTCAGTTGATGAAACCGATCTGCTGATAAACCAAAATTGAGCTTAACAGGATGAATAGTCTCCCAATCCAAATATTTACTAAAGCCAGCAATTACGGCACCCGTATTACTCGAATAATGGGTATCGGCTTGCTTTGTGCTGTTCTCACTTTGGCGGGGGCTGTTGGCGATGTCGAGGCGGGTATTGGTAAGAAAGATGCCAAGGCTATTGCAAAAATCTCAAAGCATTTTTCCAGTGTCCCTTCTATGGTCGGTGAGTTTATTCAGTTTGGTCCAAATGGGGAGCAAACTGGCGGCAAGTTTTATTTAAAGCGGCCAGGCCGAATTCGTTTTGATTATCATAAACCATCACCAATTACGGTGAAGGCGGATGGAAAAACAGTCGGAATTCATAACAAGAAACTTAAAACTTGGGATTTCTTCCCATTGAAAAAAACTCCCTTACGATTGTTGCTGGCTGATAAAATTAGCGTCCGTGACAAATCAATTAAATCGGTCAAACAAGAGCCTGACCTCACGACTGTGGTGTTGGGGAATAAATCTGTGTTTGGAAACTCGAAAATTACTTTGATGTTTGATCCTAAAACTTTTGAGCTGCGCCAATGGACGATCACAGATAATCAAGGAAAAGATACTTCGGTGATGATTTTTAACGTGAAGAAGAACGTGAAATTGTCGTCTAAACTTTTTCGTATGAACCAACGAGCTATTCTCAATAACAAACTTAGCGGTGATAATCGCTAATTAACCGAACTGGGGACAGGGTTTAATTCAGCTTAAATGGGCTTGTGAGCAGGGCAACTGGCGTTAATGTGGGATTCTTACCTTCCCATTTTTTGAGTTCCCCATGACATTTAAATTAGCGACCTGGAATATTAATTCGGTACGATTGCGTATTGGGATTGTCGGTGATTTTCTTAACCAGCATCAGCCAGATGTTTTGTGTTTGCAGGAAATCAAATGTCAAAACGATCAGTTTCCCGCAAAAGACTTTACTAAGCTTGGTTATCCCTACCACGCTGTGCACGGCCAAAAAGGTTACCATGGGGTGGCCACGGTTTCCAAGCATCCTTTAAGAGATATTGCTTCGACTGATTATGTAGCCATGGGCGATACTCGCCATATTGAATGTATCATCGATACAGATGCTGGTGCGGTGCGTGTTCATAATTTTTATGTGCCTGCTGGTGGTGATGAAGCAAATATTACAAAAAACCCAAAGTTTGATCATAAACTCAAGTTCATTGAGGAGATGAAAAACCTTGATTGCGATTTTAAAAATACGCCTTCAATTTTGGTTGGTGATTTGAATATTGCTCCGTTGGAAACTGATGTTTGGTCGCATAAACAATTGTTGAAAGTGGTTAGCCATACGCCGATCGAAACAGATGGATTGAAGGAAGTGATGATGCAAGGTGGCTGGTCTGATCTTATTCGCCAGCATATTCCAG
>JAZGFF010000206.1:0-6381 GCA_036479095.1 Rhizobiaceae bacterium
CAGGTAGAGAAGCAAATCGCTCATTTTCTTGAAGAAGATATTGGTTTTTGTGATTTAACCTCAACCATTATGATTGATGAGAACGCAATGGGTGATTTTAACATGAATGCTCGCGAACCAATGGTCATTGCCGGTATCACAATTGCGCAGAGTGTATTTGAATATTACGTACCGGATATTGTCATCAAGGTGCTGGTAAAGGATGGCGACAAGGTAAAAAAAGGCGCATCCCTCATGCGTGTTTCTGGTAAAGCGCGGGAGATACTAACAGCCGAACGGGTTGCCCTAAATCTCATTCAACACCTATCGGGTATAGCCACACTCACAGCTCAGTACGTGAAGGAGATCAAGGGTACGGGTTGCCAATTATTAGACACAAGGAAAACAATACCTGGCCTGCGGATGATGGAAAAGCATGCTGTAGTTTGTGGAGGAGGGCGCAATCATCGGCTTTCTCTCGATAGCGGACTAATGATCAAAGATAACCACATTGCTGTTTGTGGCGGCCTAACCCTTGCCATCAAGAAGGCAAAAGCAGGTGTGCCAGCACTGACAAAAGTCGAAGTCGAGTGCGATCGTTTAGAGCAGGTAGAAGAAGCATTAGCAGCAGGAGCAGATGTCATCATGCTGGACAATATGGATTTGAAGAGTTTACGAAAAGCAGTGAAAATGGTTGCTGGCAAAGTTCCGCTTGAAGCATCAGGCGGTATCAATCTTGAAACCATAAAAGCCATTGCAAAGACCGGGGTTAACTTCACCTCGGTTGGCCGCCTAACCCAATCAGCCCCAGCCGTAGATATCGGCTTGGATGAAGCGAAGTAAGGCGAAATCGATGAGCGTAAAAAACATTCTCTTCATCATGTGCGATCAATTGCGTTTTGATTATTTATCATGCGCTGGGCACGATACACTTCAAACGCCTCATATTGATGGGCTCGCAGCGCGCGGGGTGCGTTTCACAAAAGCTTATGTTCAGTCTCCGGTTTGCGGTTCGTCGCGGATGAGTTTTTATACGGGTCGGTACGTTCATTCCCATGGCGCCTCTTATAATTTGGTGCCCTTGAAAGTTGGTGAAATGACCATGGGGGATTATTTACGTCCCCTGGGCCGCCGCACGGTTTTGGTGGGGAAAACCCATATGACCGCCGATAAAGAAGGCATGGCGAGGCTTGGAATAAGCGCAGATTCTGAGATAGGGGTTTTGGTTTCGGAGTGCGGGTTTGAACCCTATGAACGCGAAGATGGTATCCATCCAAGAGGCCGCTTAGGCAGCTATAACAAGAAGGGGATCAACGCACCCTATCAACAATATTTACGTGACTTGGGTTATGTCAGTGATAACCCGTGGGCTGATTTTGCCAATGCTAGTGTTGAAGATGCTGATGAAGAAAAAGCTGGAGATGTGCTTTCCGGTTGGTTTTTGAAAAACAGCCGCAAACCTGCCCGCGTGAAAGAAGAACACTCAGAGACGCCCTACATGACAAGAAAGGCAATAGAGTTCATTGAACAGGCTCAAGATGAACCGTGGTGCTTGCACCTTTCTTACATAAAGCCCCATTGGCCATATATTGCACCAGCACCCTACAACGATATGTACAGTCCAAATCAGGTGCAACCGGTATTGCGCTCCGCTAGAGAAAAAGAAAACCCCCACCCGATCTTTGCAGAATTCATGAAAAATAGGGTTGGAAAAGCTTTCGTTCGCGATGAAGTGCGCCGCGAGGTTATTCCGGCCTATATGGGCTTGATTAAACAGATCGATGATCAAATGGGTGTGCTGTTTAAGTACCTTGAAGAGAAAGGCTTGTTTGAAAATACGATGATCGTATTTACCTCAGACCACGGTGATTATCTTGGTGATCATTGGCTCGGCGAAAAGGATTTGTTCCACGATCAATCCGTTAAAATCCCGATGATCGTTTATGACCCCTCTCCAAAAGCAAACGCAACCCGTGGAACTGCCTGTGATGAGTTGGTGGAATCCATCGATCTTTTGCCAACATTTGTTGAGGCCTGCGGTGGGGAACCACAACCTCACCGTTTGGAGGGACTCTCACTTCTACCATTGCTGCGTGATGAAAAATCAACATCACAAAGTGGTAAAAAATCCAAACCGTGGCGACAATATGCGATCAGTGAATACGACTTTTCCACCCAACCAGCTTCCGTGAATTTAAATACCAAACCAATCGCATCAAGGCTGTTTATGGTCTGCGATGAGAATTGGAAATATATCGCAACTGAAGGCTTTAGGCCGATGTTGTTTGATCTGAAAAATGACCCCGAGGAATTTTTTGATCTGGGCGAAGATGCAAACCTGGCGGATGTCAGGCAACGATTCCAAGACGCCCTGAACCGTTGGGGATTACGATGGTCCCAACGGACAACGATCTCGGATCAAGAGCTGATTGCAAAACGAGGCAGGGCCGCTGATGTCGGCGTTCTCATTGGCTATTGGGATATTGATGAAGTTCCAGCCAAAAACCGAGAGCCGATGCGAGATATATTGTCTGCAAAAGATACCAAACCCCATTCAAAGGGTTGAAGTCTGCATGATCAGCGTTTTAAAATCATGGCGGGTCAGCGCACCAATGTTGTGAATGTTAGTACCGCGCATAGCTTTAAAAGAGTCATGGCCTGGTCGTCCTTGCCTTCACGACTAAGCTCGCCCTACCTATTCTTCATCAATAATCTTATGCAAACTTGTCCTAAATAAACTATTTCAGTAAATTTACTTGCAGCAAACACTCGTTTCAAGCCCGTGAGATTGTCGTGCAATTTATTCTATTGGGTCTGGAATGTGCTGTTGCGACAATTAAATACGCATTTAGGTGGGGGGATAAAACCGTTTCAACCGCTATCTTTAATTGACAACCCTCGCGGCAAATGTAGTTATCAACGGAATGTCGTAAAACAATATAATAATGATCATCATGATCGGGAGAAAACTATGAAGAAACTTTTATCTGGACTTGCTATTGCAGGCGCCATCTTTGCTGCCAGTAGTGCATTGACCACAACGGCCTATGCTGCTTGCGGTGACATTAAGATGGCAGAATTCAACTGGGCATCGGGTGAACTGATGGCTAACGTTGACAAATACATCCTCGAGAAAGGCTATGGCTGCAACGTTGAATTGGTCGTTGGCGGCACAACAGCAATCTTCGCATCAATGAATGAAAAAGGCGTACCGCAAATCGCTGGTGAGCAATGGGTCAACGCCCTACGTGAAACCCTCGATCCAGCTCTAAAAGAAGGCCGTCTTCATGCTGTAAACAAAGGCCCGATCACTGGTCTTGGAGAAGGTTGGTGGATCCCTGAATTCACAAGGAAGAAACATCCAGAATTAAAAACTGCACTCGATATTCTTGACCACCCTGAATTGTTCCCAGATTCAGAAGACCCATCAAAAGGCGCCTTCATTGGTTGCCCTGCTGGTTGGGGTTGCCAACACGTGAACAACAGTCTTTTCCGTGCATTTGAAATGGAAAAGAAAGGTTGGGTTTTGGTTGACCCAGGCTCAGCAGCCGGTCTTGATGGCTCAATCGCGAAAGCCAATGAGCGTAAACAAAACTGGTTCGGGTACTACTGGTCACCAACGTCCATCATCGGAAAGTACAAAATGCAATCCGTACCATTCGGCGTTGATTTTGCCGGTGTTGATCACTGGAACAGCTGTATTTCTAAAGAAGACTGCCCAAATCCAAAGAAAACTTCTTGGATTAAATCAGAAGTTTACACCATCGTAACCGATAAATTTAAAAAAGAAGGTGGCGAAATCAATGACTATCTGGCGAAGCGGGTTTTCCCAGGTGACGTGATGGGATCTATGCTGGTTTACATGGCCGACAACCAAGCCGCTGGCCCTGATGCCGCGCTTGAATTCCTATCCAAACATCAAGACATTTGGACAAAATGGGTTTCACCTGAAGTTGCAGCAAAAGTTAAAGGCTCACTTTAGTTTGAACTGATAAGCAGAATTGTAGGCTCGCCTGTTATCAGGCGGGCCTATTTGTTTACAACTCGATAGCTATGCAAAAGGGGAAATGAAAATGGGTTTGAGCGATAGCTTGCCAAAGATATTGACAAAATTTCCGGAATTGGGGCGCGCAGATTTGCGTGATCTCAAAAAGGGTATTGATGAAAACTTCAGAATTTTCACCCGTTCCTATGGCGAAATGATCGAAGACTTTTTCTACCCCCTAAAATTATTTATGGTCTGGTTCGAGAAGCTGCTGGTGGGAACTCCGTGGCCTTTGATGATTATTATCCTAGCGGCTCTTGTCTGGTTTGGGTCTCGTAGCTGGGGCTTGGTTGTCGGCACCATCATCTCTCTTTTTCTGATCGGCTACCTTGGTATGTGGACAGATACAATGAAAACATTAGCACTTGTGTCGGTCTCGACTTTTGTTTGCATAGCGATCGGCATACCCCTTGGTATTATCATGTCAAAATCGAATAGGTTGGAATCCTTAATTGTACCTGTATTGGATATCATGCAGACAATTCCAGCCTTTGTTTATCTCATCCCTGTGCTTATGCTTTTGGGAATCGGCAAAGTGCCCGGTTTGATTGCTGTTTGTATCTACGCAATCCCCCCCGTTGTGCGTCTGACCAACCTCGGTATTCGGTTGGTTGATAAAGATGTACTGGAAGCAGCAGACGCTTTTGGCGCTTCCCCCAAACAGAAAATGTTTAGCGTCCAATTACCGTTGGCACTGCCCAATTTGTTTGCGGGTGTGAACCAAACGATTATGATGGCCTTGGCCATGGTGGTTGTTGCATCTCTAATTGGAGCTCAGGGGCTTGGTTCTAACGTCCTGAAGGCGGTTAATAACCAATACCTCACACTGGGTATAATGAACGGTTTGGCGATTGTTGCCATTGCGATTGTGTTCGATCGTGTTTCACAAAAATTTGGTAAGCGATTACAAAAACATTCGGAGACGGTTCATGGATGATCATGGTATTGAGGTAAAAAACCTCTACAAAATCTTTGGCCCTCATGGAGAGCGTTATATAGAAGCTGTTGAAGATGGCATGTCGAAAGAGGAACTAAACGCCAAACACGGCCACGTGTTGGGGTTGAAAAACATCAATATCAGCATGCCCTCTGCAAAAATTCAGGTGATCATGGGTTTGTCAGGTTCGGGCAAATCAACCATGATCCGCCACATTAACCGCTTGATAGCACCGACCGCAGGGGAAGTTATTTACCAAGGTGAAGATGTTTGCAAAATGTCGAAGGCTGATTTATTGGAATTTCGCCGTCATAAAACCGCGATGGTATTCCAAAAATTTGCCCTACTGCCCCACCGCACTGTAATTGACAACACCCTGTTTGGTATTGAGTTACAGGGAGTTTCAAGGGGAGAATCAGAAGAGCGCGCAAAGCATTGGCTGAAACGCGTTGGCCTTGATGGGTTTGAAGATTATTATCCAAACCAACTTTCCGGTGGAATGCAGCAACGTGTTGGCTTGGCGCGAGCTTTAACCAATGATGCCGATATCTTATTGATGGATGAGGCATTTTCAGCCCTCGACCCCTTAATCCGTATGGACATGCAATCAATTTTGCTTGAGCTTCAAGAAGAATTGCACAAGACAATTGTGTTCATCACCCACGATTTAGATGAAGCTTTGCGCCTCGGAGATCGTATCGCTATTTTACGCGATGGGATTATGGTGCAGCAAGATGAACCCCAGCAAATTCTTTTGAATCCTGCGGATGAATATGTCACAGATTTCATCAAGGACATTAACCGGGTGCGAGTGCTTCAGGTAGGCTCGGTCATGAATAAGAGTAAATCTGTTAAGGGACCAAAGATTGACCGTAACGTGGTCATAGAAGAAGCACTACAGATACTATCGAAAAACAAAACCAATTCAGCCGTCATCACGGAAGATGGTAAAGCAGTTGGCTCCATCAACATGGACATTCTGATAGCATCGATTGCAAGGCGCAAAAGCTCCAAAGCGGGTGGTGAGAACTATAAATAGTTTTCACTGCGTATCGCTAACAATCACAGGGCAGATAGGGACGGAAAACGATTTGGCTTGTCCAAATGATTTGGGTTGTATCCCGCAGGAACTTTAATCTGAAAAATAGGAAAGCTCAGAGACCAAATCTATTTGCCTACGCGTTCCTGTCTTTGAAAATAAATTTTTTAATTGGGTTCTAACCGTCTCTTTGCTGACGTCTTTTTGAAATGAATAGTCCGCTATTGTAATGCCCTGATGTAACGCCACCGCTAATTCTATCTCTTGCGCGGTTAAATTTAAATGCGATTTTAGCTCCGATTTTTTAAGCCGCTGGGGTATCCCCAAGGTAATCTCAACAAGGAAAGAAATTGGAAACAAATCTGTTGTCGCGGGTTGAAT
>JAZGFF010000207.1:0-7593 GCA_036479095.1 Rhizobiaceae bacterium
GCGCCAAGTGCACACCTGCTCCAGTTATTTGTCGTTAGAACTTGCCGTTTTCGTTAGCAGATTCTGTTAGGATGTCGGCAATGATATCCCAATGCTCAACAATTTTACCAGCATCTACACGAAACAGGTCGTAGAATGCTTTTGGTGCATCACCCAAAGTGCCTTCAGAAATTGTGAGGACAAAGTTGCCTTCACCAATAACTTTATGAACTTTGGTGAATTTCATGAAGATACCTTGATCAGCCCAAGCTTTGATTGCTTCGCCAAGACCACTCAAGCCATCAGCAATTAAGCTGTTATGCTGGGTGTAATTTGCATCTTCAATGTAAATTCCAAGGCGAGACATGTCGCCGCCTACAAGAATTTCACGAACGAAGTTTGCAACAATTTCTTTGTTTTCAGCTGTTAGTTTCAAATCAGTGATCTCTGTTGGACCATCAACTTGAGTGTGACCTGAAGGGTTAGGTTCTGTGACAGCTGTCAAATTATCCCAGTGTTCTGCAACTTTGCCATTTTCAATGCGGAAAACGTCGAAGGCAACAAGAGTTTTGCCGCCAAATAGGTCAGCATTGTTATAAGTGTTATGGGTCACAACAAAGTTTCCATCAGTGATTGTCCGATGGGTTTTGATTGTAATGCCAGACTCTTTTAATGCTGGGATGAAACCGAGAATGGCAGCGCTGCCAGTTGGCACAGCTGGGTTATGCTGGATGTAATCTTCAGCTAACAAAGCTTTGGCTTTATCAACATCAAAATCTGTAAAGATTGCAGCAACTGCCTGAGTAGCAATTTCCTTAGGTGTTTCAGCTAAAGCTGTACCGGTCACAGCAACAGAAAGAAGCGTCGAAGCAATTGTGTTTTTAAGTGTTTTTTTCATTTGATTATTCTCCGTTAGAGGTTCGATTGTTCGAACTCCAACAAAGTATGTTTTTAATACCAAGTGTCAATAACGCACCAAAAAAACACTAGGTATGGCAAGCCATACTTGTATTTATCAATTGCATGTATTTCATAACATAATCATGCACTTACCATACTGCATTGTAGGAATAACTGCGCGTTTTACGGGGAAATTAAAAAGGAAAATGCTGGTGTGGATCTTCAATTGTTACCCAACGGACTGTCGTAAAACTATCGATGCCAGCTTTGCCGCCAAACCGACCGTAGCCGCTGTCTTTAACGCCTCCAAACGGCATTTGCGCTTCATCTGCAAGGGTGGGGCCGTTGATGTGGCAAATCCCACTTTCAATCCGATCAGCAACAGCAAGGGTTCTGGTAATGTCGCTACCGTAAACAGAAGCGGAAAGACCGTAGACCGTATCGTTGGCAACACGAATGGCCTCTTCATCGTCCTTGACGCGAATGATGGGTTTTACAGGGCCGAAGCTTTCTTCGCTATAAATTCTCATATCAGAGGTTACGTTGTCGATTAAAGTAGCTTCCACGATTGTGCCCGTTCGCTTACCGCCAGCGACGACAACGCCGCCCTTCTTGACTGCATCGGCAATCAACGCGTCCATTTTTTCTGCAGCTTCAATATTGACCAACGATCCCAATACGATTTTATCGCACGGGTTGCCTGCTGGTAGGGTTTTGGCCTTAGCTGCAAAGGCATCAACAAATCGGTCAGCAATTTTTTCTTGTACAATAATACGTTCAGTGGACATGCAAATCTGGCCTTGGTTCATGAACGATCCAAAAGCTGCGCCGTTCACTGCGGCCTCGATATCTGCATCATCAAGGATAATCATCGGAGCCTTGCCGCCCAGTTCGAGCAAAACAGGTTTCAGGTTTTTTGCTGCCCGTTGTGCGATAATCCGCCCTACTTCTGTCGAGCCTGTGAAATTGATATGTCGAACTTCTGGTGCATCAATCAAAGCGCCAACAATCACTGGGGCGTCTTCTGGCGCATTGGTTATGACGTTCATCACTCCGGGAGGAAAACCCGCATCTTGAAATGCTTCCCCAATAGCCAATTGCACGGAGGGACAAAGTTCAGAAGCTTTCAAGATCGCCGTATTTCCGCAAGCAATCGCCGTTGATACCGCACGCGTACCCAGAATGATCGGCGCATTCCAAGGAGCTATAGCAACACAAACACCAATCGGCTTCCGCTGCGCCATGGAAAGAGTGCCGGGCTTATTAGATGGTATAATTTCACCCGTGATTTGGGTCGTCAAAGACGCCGCTTCGCGCAACATTTGTGCAGCAAGCATACAGTTAAACCCCGCCCAACCAGCAGTTGCACCCGTTTCTGCTAACATGGCCTTCGCAATTTTTTCCGAACTGGCCTCAAGCGCATCAGCTGCTTTTAACAACAACATCCGCCGTTCAACAGGACTGGTTTTGGACCACAATGGGAATGCATCAGCCGCAGTTTTAACAGCTTTTTTGACATCAACCACTGTCGCAGCGGGAGCAACAGTTGCCACTTCACCTGTAATAGGATTGCGGCGTTCGAACGTACCACCATCGGACGCGGCAACTTCAGCACCGCCGATTAACATAGAAATTTTCATCTTATTCTCCTGGGCTTTTTACTTGTGGTAGTTAGTTCACGACAGTCCGTTGCTGGTCGCATCGATGTTGGCTCGCATGCCGCCATCGGCAGCGATATTGGTGCCGCGCAACCAGACAGAATTACTGGACAACAAGAACACTACGACAGGCGCGATGTCAGTCGGTTTCCCCGGGCGATCCATAATTCGCATATCTTCTTCAGCACGCTCACCGAGCGTTTCGAGAAAGTCTTCCAAAATTGGGGTCTCAACTGGCCCTGGACTAACAGCATTCATACGAATACCCCGATCCCTCCAAGTCCATCGGTTCTCAAGGGTCCAAGCCACTAGCGCTTGCTTGGTAAAGAAATAGCTGTTGTCGGTTGTAATCGAATTTTGGGTACAAAATTCTAACACATCTGCGTGTCGTAAATTCGCCACGGCCTTAATTTTGGGGATTTCAGCTTCCCAACCTATCCCTGCCAGTGAGGCAAGGTTCACGATTGAGGCTCCATCTTTAAAGCTATCAACCAAGCCCATGGTCAGACGTTTCAACGCCACCAAATTTACCGAAACAACAACATCAGCAGGAGCCGTTGGAGGAACGCCGGCAATATTTGCCAACCCATCAGCATTCAATGGTGTTAACTTTTCGATTAGCGCATCAACAGCAGCCTCGTCCATCAAATCAACTTGATGAAAGGCATCAACCGGAACACTGGGTTCGTTTCGATCGACTGCAATCACAATTGCACCCGCAGCTTTGAGTTGCTTTGCCGTTTCAGCGCCAATGCCTGATGCAGCACCGGTCACTATTATCTTTTTACCTGTCAGCATTAGGAATTACTCCGCTTCATTTTTAGATTTTTCTACAAGATAGCCCGTTGGAATTGCCTCTCCAGGAAGCCGTGGCCCGATCCAGCCCCAAAGACCTTTTGGCAGCATCAGAGCAAAAAACACGGCTACAGTACCAAGCCCGACAAGATACCAAACCCCGTAAGCGGCGAAATAGGTTTCGATGATAAAGAACAAGACCGCACCAATGATGGCGCCTTCTATACGGCCAAGCCCGCCAACAAGAACCATAAACAGCATATAGGCCGTCCATTGTACGCCAAAGAATGCCCGGGGTTGGAAGTTTGTATTTGAAGCCAACCATAACGCGCCTGCAGCTGCTGTCCCTGTTGCGGCTAGAACAAAAACCACACGTTTGGTTCGCACTACATTCACACCAATAGAGCGCGCACCTAATTCATCATCTCGGATCGCGGTAATGGCTGCCCCCATTCGGCTTCGAAGCAGGAGAACAAGAATAACAAATATTGCAATCGTAATAGCAAGTGCCAACCATAATGTTAGCTTGCTGCGAAGCTCTATATCGTAGGAATTTAGCGAGATAAGTGAGGTTCCCGTTTCACCTTGAATCAAGGGATCAAGATTTACGCAAAGATGCGCCAGCGACGATAGAACCCACATGCCAATGGCAAATTCGCCGTCTTTAAGGGACAGCATAAAGAATGATGTTACCCAACCGAGAACCGCACCAATTCCAGTGGCAATCAAGATTGCGAAATAGGGGTTCACCCCCGCATCGGCCAAACGGATGGTAGCATAAGCTGCAACACCAAAGAATAGGGTTTGCCCGATTGAAACAAGTCCAGCGAAACCTGCCAAAGCGTTCCACATTACGGCCAATAGGATATAGACGAGAAGCGCCACTGCGCGGCCACTGCCCCCGACCCCAAATAACCATGGCGTAGCAGCTAAAATAGCCGCTGCAAAAATCATAAGGCCGATGGTTATGTTGGCAGTTTTTCCGCCGCGTGCGACCGTTAATTTAGGCTGGGTTATCATGTTTTTGAACCCTTAGAGATGAGGCTAGAAAGGCTGAATGCCCCACCGCGCAGGCGAATGAAAACCGCAGCCAAAAATGCGAGGTGACCGCAAATCAAAAACCCTTGTGGATGTATCATTGCGCCAAGTGATTGGGCGAAAGCAAGGATCATCGCGCCTGCCAAAACCCGCCAGAGCGAACCAATCCCGCCAATCACCACTGCTTCAAATGCAAACAACAGTTGGGCGGATCCGTCATAGGGACCCCATGCACTGCGCAGGCCCAAAGCTGCAGCCGCAAGGACACCTGTAGCAAGGGCAATACCCGTTGCAATTGCCAGCGTTCGATCAGTATCGATCCCTAAAAGAGAGGCTGTTGCGCGATCCTGCGATGTGGCCTGAATACGATGGCCTAATTCTGTCCTCCGAAGAAAGAACTCGATTGCTGCAATCGCAACAACCGCGACAACCAAAATGTAGACACTAAGCTTTCCAATAAAAATATTGCCGGGCAATTCAAAGGAGGCCCAAGACAAATCGCCAACCAATGGTGCTAATGAATTGCTGTCCGCTCCAAATCCTAGAAACATCATATTATCAAGAATAATCGCGATCCCAAAAGTTGCCAGTAGAGGCAGCAACTCTCCGCCTTTTGATGCCCTTGAGAGTACAGTGCGTTGCAGCCCGACCCCAAGTATAAACATGACAACCATCATAACCAAAATCGCCAACGGCAATGGGACGCCCCAATTTGCACCAAGGATCAGCAAGCCGAAAGCCGACAATACAATGAATGCGCCATGGGCCAGATTGATGATATTCATCACTGAATACATGAAGGCCAATCCGATTGCCAAAACGGTATAATAGCCGCCAAGCAAAACAGCATTTATCAGCTGTGCCATCATTGTGCTGTTCCTTCTTCGTGTCCAAATGATGCAGCGACCAAAGCCTCAAGCGATGTGTTTTTTGGTTCCGTGTGAAGGGTTACATGGCCTTCGCACATCACCATGATTTCATCTGCGGTACTGAGTGCGCGATTAAGGTCTTGCTCAACAATCAGCAAGGCCAGCCCCATATCCCGTAGTTTTTTTAGGGCGGCGTAGGCTAGCTCAACAGCGGCAGGAGATAGGCCCAGCGAAACCTCATCAAACATAATCGCTAACGGGTTGCCCATAAGGGCACGACCAATAGCGACCGCCTGTTGTTCGCCGCCCGACAACTTCCCTGCTTGTGATTTATCTAATTTAGTAAGATTGGGAAATGCCTCATAAATGGCATCAATTGTCCAAGGCCCTTCTCTTGAAGTGGAGGCGCCAAGCAATAGGTTTTCGCGCACCGTCATTTGAGGAAATAAACGCCGCCCTTCTGGTACTAACGATAGACCAGACCGGGTACGGTGATGGGCTGGAAGGAGTGAAATGTCAGCACCTGACAGATGAACGCTGCCAGATTCGGCTTTGTGATCGCCTGCGATACTTCGCAAAAGAGTTGTTTTTCCCGCGCCATTTGCGCCTAACATAAATAACATTTCACCCGGCTTCACACTAAAGGTAACACCGAGCACGGCGTGCAGCTGCCCATGGGCAGCTTTAATATTTTTAACTTCCAAAGTACTCATGCTGCGGCACCAAAATAGGCGGTTTGTACTTCGGGTGAATTTATAACTTCATTTGGCTTACCATCCGCCAACACTTCACCACCTGCCATACAGACCAAGCGGGTGCAGGTTTGAAGTAAAAGGCGCATGATGTGCTCAATCCAGATGATTGTAACACCGCGCCCATGAATTTTCCGGACTAGAGCGACAAGCTCGTCACCTTCAGCCTCAGTCAATCCGCCGCCAATCTCATCAAGCAACAAGACCTGTGGATCAGTGGCAAGCGCCCGCGACAACTCAAGCCGCTTTCGATCAAGCAGGCCAAGTGTTTCAGCTAGCCGGTTCGCAACTGATGCGAGCCCCGTCTCTTCCAAGACTTGCCATGCAGTCGCAATCGGATCTACGGGTGGGGTTGCTCTCCCATGATTGACCGCAACCAATACATTTTCAAATACTGTCATTCCAAGAAAAGGCTTGGGCACTTGATGTGTGCGCCCAAGCCCGTGATGACACCGCTCGGCGGTATCAAGTTTGGTGATGTCTTCTCCCATCAGATGCACTGAACCGCCTGTTGGACGCAACGCGCCCGTGAGTAAATTCATATAGGTAGTTTTACCCGCACCATTCGGCCCAAGAATTCCAACAATCTCACCCTCGGTAAAATCCAAGGAGATATCGCTGAGTACTTTGAATTCTCCAAACGCCATAGAAATGCCGTTTGAACGCAGAACAACAGAAGAAGACATTCAATAAACCTTAGCTGTTATAGGGAAGTAGCTTCCCAGCAACAGGAACCTTTGGATCGGTTGCATTTTCAGTAATGACATAGTCATACTGATGCTTCCCGCCTTTAGCTTTCTGCCATTGAGTACCAATAATGGGGCCAGTTGCAACATTCGGCACAGGGCCTGTGTTGAAGTCCACGACGCCACCGATTGTATCAGCTTTGAGCTTAGGCATTAGGGCCGCAACAGCTTCCTTGTCTTTGGGATCACCAGCGGCAGATAAGGCGGCCATCGCTACATCAAACGCTGACAAACTAGCACCCAATTGTTGAGTCCACTGACGTCCCGTAGCAGCCTCATATCCATCACAAAGCTGAACACCGTTCAGGCCAGTAACAGGTGAGGTGTATGGGAAATCTCTGTGCCAATAAGCTGCACTCGCAATGTTTGTACCCAAACCACCAAGCGCTTCAATATCAGCAGGAAACAGACCTGTTTTTGCAACTTGAACAATCTTGATTTGCTTATGCAATCCCTGTTGCGCTGCTTGACGCCAAAAGGCTGCGAAATCAGGCGGGATTGGGAAGGAGTTAAATATCTCAACACCTTCTTCGCGGAACATACGAATCTGTTGCGAATAATCGGTTGTGCCTGTTTCATAGGCGCCCGGATCAACAATTGTATAGCCCGCTTCCTTCAATTTCGGCGCGAGGACGGCACGAATGGCATTGCCATCTGCATCGTTGGGATACATAACGCCAACTTTTTTATTGGTCTTGATCAGATCCCACTGCGAGATATAAGCGCGGAAGAATTCATCGACACCAAAGCCAAAGTGGAAACCATACTTAAACGGTGAAGGTTCACCTGGTTTTGCGCCACGTCCGAAGTACCAAGCTTCCCACGGCATTACCGTAGAGATGCAGGGCACTTTCGC
>JAZGFF010000208.1:0-18062 GCA_036479095.1 Rhizobiaceae bacterium
CATCATTACAGTTTAGACGAAATGAATGTGGTTGTCCTTGGGTTTGGGTGGAAATTATTTTGTGAAGTGGCGCGTTTAGGGATTATCCGTGCACATGTTCGGCAATCAACGTCGCGACAGAAGGGCCCGGCCCCACAAGTTCCAGCACATTACGATCAGGATCACGAATGAAGATGGTCTTCGTTCCACGAAAATCCCGACGCCCAGTGATGGAAATATCATTGTCAGTAATAAAGGCTTCAGTGACTTCCGCATCTTTCACCTTTAGCGCTAGATGGGTGATTCCTGGATACTTCTCATCCTCATCCATCAAGATATTTTCACCTGCCTTTGCTGATGCCAAGCCGAGTAGATTAATGTTGATCCCAGATGGATGTAGCATCACCAACGGATGCCCTTTATCAAAGCCTCCGTCAGCAATCAGTTCAAATCCAAGCAATTCGTAAAATGAAACAGAGGCATCGCGGTTGCTAATGCGAATACCGATGTGATCGAAGTTTTTGATGTCTAACATGGTTTTTATCCTTCTTGTTTGCTTGCAACAAAGGTAACTGATGGTAGAATATACATTAATAGCGTATTTTTCATAAGACTTGTTCCAAATGGATTACAACAAAACTCTCTTTGAAGGAATGATACTATTTTGTGCAGTGGTAGAGCGCCAGAGCATGACTGCGGCAGCAAGGCAGCTTGGACATACCCCCAGCCACGTGAGCAAAGAGATCGCACGGCTTGAGAGGCGGTTGAAGCTTAGGCTTCTTAACAGAACAACTAGGCGGATTAGTTTGACGGAAACTGGCCGTGTTTATTATGAAAACACTCGGCGAATTATTGATGATGCGCAAACAATGCAAGAACAGCTACATTCCTTAGGCGAGCGCCCCTTTGGGCAACTGCGAATGAGTGTGCCCGTGATCTTTGCCCATGGTTGGTTAAACTCATGGCTGCCCGAGTTTCTACAACGCTACCCAGAACTTGATCTCCACCTCGACATATCCGAACGCCTTTCCGACATGGTCGGTGAAGGGATTGATCTGATGGTACGCATCGGAAACTTGCCCTCGTCTGAACTGATTTTCCGTGAATTATTTCAAACGCAAGGATTAACCATCGCATCTCCGGCCTATTTGAAACGAAATGGCATGCCCTCAGACCCAAGTGACCTAGAAAACCACGATCTGATTGATTTTTCATTCCATGGGCAATCCCAGAACTGGTCATACCCAAGTTCAAATGGAGCAATAATCAACGTCCCAATCAACGCCCGCATCAGATGCAATGATGCCCATACCGAAAAAACTTTAGCTCTTTCTGGTCAGGGGATCGCCCGTTTACCCAAAATCGCATGCCAAACAGAGCTGGAAGCTGGAACTCTTGTGCCCATTTTAACCGAATTCTATGCACCACCTTTCGGGGTAAATGTGATATATGCCAGCCGTAAAAATCTACCAGCAAAAACACGAGCAATGATTGACTTCCTGATCGAGAAAAGCAGATGAAACCTTCCCCCCAAACCGCAACCGCCCGCGCCACCAACCCATCATCACTATCATCAAGTGTCATCATTACAGTTTAGACGAAATGAATGTGGTTGTCCTTGGGTTTGGGTGGAAATTATTTTGTGAAGTGGCGCGTTTAGGGATTGATTTACAAGAACAAATTAGGAACACTGCGAAGCAGTAATATGAATTAGGAACCATTAAAGTGAGCGGCAAAAATCAAAAAGGTATTGATGAAACTCTTAGTCGCTTTGCTCAAAAAGATGCGGACGATGAAACAAACCAACCTGTCCGCCTAACTGAAGATGCGGACACGGGTGATAGAGTTCTGATTTTTAGCTCTGAAAAAGGAGTTGAAATCCAACTTCGCTATGAAGGGGAAAGCCTATGGATAAGCCAATCTCAAATGGCGGAACTGTTTGGTCGAGATATATCCAGCATATCCAGACATATCACCAACATCCTAGACGAAGAGGAACTCGATGAAAGTACTTCTTTGCAAAAAGTGCAAACAACTACGGGAAGACCCGCGAAACTTTATAATTTAGATATGATAATCTCCGTCGGCTACCGCGTCTCTTCCAAACAAGGAACCCTGTTCCGCAAATGGGCAACGAGCAAGCTTGTCCAGTTCGCCACAAAAGGGTTTGTCGTTGATGTCGAAAGGCTGAAAAACCCCAAAGGCACAGATCACTTCCGCGAACTTAAAGAACTAATCCAAGAGATTAGAGCATCGGAAGCGAATGTTTATAAAGAGGTTACGAGGATTTGCAGCCTCTGCAGTGATTACCATTCCAAAAGCGGAAAAGACAAAGGGATGTTTTTTTCAATTGTACAAAACAAATTGCACTATGCTGTCACAGGAATGACTGGCGCGGAAGTAAGGTTAGAACGGGCAAACGCAAACCAAGACTCGATGGGTCTAACCAATTGGGCTGGTGATCGCCCAACACAAAGAGACACCCTGACGGCAAAAAACTTCTTGGGCGAAGCGGAAATACGAGATTTGAATCGCTTTACGGGGATGTTGCTAGACTACTTTGAACAAGAGCTAGATCTTGGTCGCCTTGTTACAATGCAAGATGCCGAGACTAAGGTGGACACGTTCATAAAGAACAATGAACGAGCAATCCTTCAAAATGCTGGCAGGATTTCAAAAGCGGTCGCCGATAAACATGCAAAAGCCCAATATGAAATTTACAAAAACCAACAGCGTAAAATAGCACATGATGCGGCAATGGAGGGTGATTAAGATGGCCATTCATAAACCCAACCCACTCGTTCCCGTTCTCGAAACTAAGCGCACGATTTTGCGCGGACATACCGTTGACGATTATCCAGATAGCCACGCCATGTGGTCAGAAGAAATAGTCGTTAAACATATCAGTGGCGTTCCATCCACAGAATCCGAATCTTGGGAACGGTTGCTGAGGTATTCAGGCCTTTGGCAAATGATGAAATATGGGTTTTGGCTTGTGGAAGAAAAGAGTACTGGCCATTTCCTGGGAGAAGTTGGGTTTGCAAACTACAAACGCGACATTACCCCGTCCCTAGATGATCTCCCCGAAGTTGGCTGGGTTTTTGCGCCAAGCGCCCACGGAAAAGGGTTTGCCAGCGAAGCGGTAGCAGAAGCAATCAAATGGGGGGATGCAAACTTACCAGAAAACAAGACCGTGTGCATCTTCGACCCTGAACATGCCCGTTCAATCAAAACGGCAACAAAGAACGGCTACACCAAACGTGGGATTGCGGATTATATGGGCGGCCCAACGTTGGTAATGGAACGTACAAACCCAAACCACGCCTCTTAATCACTAACCTCCACACATCAGCTCACCTCACGCCGCAGAAGGTACAAACCGCACTAACCCTTCGGTTATTTCCGCTTCTCTCCTTCTAATAACCGTCGCATCAAAATTGGCTTGTATCCTTAGCCAATTATCCGCTGTGGAGCCGAAAACAGCCTCTAACCTCACGGCCATTTCTGGTGAAACTGTCGCGGAATCGTTGTTAATCAAATTGTTCAAGGTTTGGCGAGAGACACCAAGATGTTTAGCGGCAGCTGTAACGGTGATTTCCAACTCTTCTATCATATTGCCGACCATATCACCGGGACGGCTTGGGCTGTGCATAGGCATTGCTCTATCTCCTAATGGTAATCTTCATAGTTCACATCATTCGCTTTACCGTTTTCAAACGTGAAAGTTATTCGCCAATTTGCTCTGACCGTGACAGACCATTCCCCTGCCCTATCTCCTGTCCGTTGATGGAGACGAAATGTTGCAAGGTTCATGTCTTCAATATCTTGCGCGGCATCTAAAGCCGTAAGAATATCAGCCACTTTTCGATGATGCTCAGGCGCAGTTTTCTTAGTATCTCCACGATCAAAAAATCGTTTCAATCCGCGATGTTTAAAGCTAACGATCATATTGATCTAATGTAGCGTGACTATAGTCACTTGTCAACAATTCCACATCATCCCTTAATCGCTGACTTCCACACGTCGTTGTGCACAAACTCCGCGATTTTCTCGTGGCCTTTAACTTCTTCGCAATTTGGTGCCCTGACCTCGCGTGTTCAGGTGAATGCGTCTGGTACGGCTTCCTTCTTTTGCGCGACATAGGCATCTAAGGCCTCGCGGATTGCGGGTTCCATTGGAGGAGCCTTATGGTCGGCAATCCATTTGCGGGCTATTTCGTTGGCGCGTTGGGGAGCGGTTTTTTCGCCTTCAATTTGCCATTGCTCATAGGAATTATTGTCGGCAATTGTCGAGCGGAAAAATGCAGTTTTAAAATTGGCTTGGGTGTGGTCGCAGCCGAGATAGTGGCTGCCTGGCCCAACTTGCCGAATGGCGTCCATCGCCTGCCCGTGCTCGCTGACATCAACGCCTGCAGCCATTTTCTGTTGGGCGGCCAGCTGATCGCAATCCATCACGAATTTCTCGTAAGAACTGACCAAGCCGCCTTCCAACCAACCGGCAGAGTGAAGCGCAAAGTTTACACCGCCTAACATTGCAGGCGTCAAGGTATTGGCACTTTCATAGGCGGCTTGCGCATCTGGCACTTTAGAACCCGTTAACGAGCCACCGGAGCGAAACGGCAAGTTAAACTTGCGGGCGAATTGCGCCGCACCATAAAGCACTTGTGCAGGTTCTGGCGTACCAAAAGCAGGCGCGCCAGATTGCATTGAAATTGATGTCGCGAAGGTACCCATAATCACCGGCGCACCGGGCTTGCAAAGCTGGGAGAAAGCAATTGCTGCTTGAGCTTCGGCCAATACTTGAGTCAGCGTGCCCGCAACGGTAACCGGCGACATTGCACCGCCAACAATAAACGGTGATATGATCGTCGCTTGTCCTGCACGGGCATAAACCTTCAACGCTCCAAGCATCGTGTCGTCCATCACCATTGGCGAGTTGATGTTAATCAGCGATGTGACAACGCAATTGTTATCGACAAAATCTTCGCCAAACAAAATCTTCGCCATTTCCACCGTATCCGCAGCCCGTTCAGGGGCTGTCACAGACCCCATGAAAGGCTTATCGGAAAGGGTCATATGGGCGTGAAGCATATCCAAATGGCGTTTGTTCACCGCCACATCAACAGGCTCGCAAACCGTGCCGCCACTATGGTGCATGGCTGGAGCCATATAAGCCATTTTTACAAAATTTTTGAAGTCTTCCATGGTCGCATAACGGCGCACACCCTCAAGATCGCGTACAAAAGGAGGGCCATAGACCGGAGCAAAAACCGTGTTCTTCCCTCCAATTTCGACGCTGCGTTCGGGGTTCCGTGCATGCTGGGTAAATTGCTTTGGCGCGGTTTTCATCAATTCACGGCACAAACCTTTGGGAAAATGAACCCGCTCACCTTGAACGTCAGCACCGGCCTCTTTCCACATATCAAGCGCTTCTGCATCATCGCGAAATTCAATCCCAATCTCTTCAAGAATGGTGTCTGCATTGCGCTCGATGATTTCCATCGCCTCCTCATCAAGAATTTCATATTCTTTGATCTTGCGCTGGATATAGGGGAATTGTTCAACCACTGTGTTGATCGCCGCCGCCCGTCGACCACTAGCACCACCGCGTGCACCGCGACCTCTTCGTGTCCGTGCTTCTTGGCTCATGACTATTCTCCTCACAATACTAAAACTCAGATGGCGCAAATAGGCCAATATCTATAATTCTAGATAACATTATTCTCGAACAAGCTTTCCTACAACTGCCAACGAGCGTCAACCTTTGACGCAATAAAGATGGTAGAGAACAGAACATTTATTCTTTTGCGCAAACAGACTAGATGCTATGGGAGTAGAAGCGTCGCAATCGTCACGTCTCGAGTCGCTTTACGAAGCGTTGAGAAAATTAGTTGATAGATAATGCAAGATTAGATATGCGCATATCACCAACTTCGATAAAGGATTAACCGGATGGCTGACGAAGAAGAAATTATCCTATCGGAACTTTCAACCGAAGAACTCGTGCTGCAAATGCACGACGATTTATACGACGGCCTGAAAGAGGAAATCGCGGAAGGAACTAACATCCTTCTCGAGCGCGACAAGTGGGCTCCCTATAAGGTTTTAACCGAAGCATTGGTTGAAGGCATGCGGGTTGTCGGAGAAGATTTCCGCGATGGTATTTTGTTCGTTCCCGAAGTCCTGCTCTCCGCAAATGCGATGAAAACTGGCATGACCATCCTTCGCCCGCTTCTTGCTGCCACCGGCGCCCCTAAACAAGGGGTGATGGTTATCGGTACCGTAAAAGGCGACATCCACGACATCGGCAAGAATCTCGTCGGCATGATGATGGAAGGTGCTGGATTTGATGTGCATGACCTCGGTATCAACAATCCAGTCGAAAATTATCTTGATGCGATTGAAGAACACGCGCCAGACATCGTAGGCATGTCGGCTTTGCTGACCACAACAATGCCCTATATGAAGGTCGTTATTGATACGATGAAAGAAAAAGGCATTCGCGACGATTACACTGTTCTCGTTGGCGGAGCGCCATTGAACGATGAATTCGGAGCAGCAATCGGCGCTGACGCTTATTGTCGTGATGCCGCCGTTGCCGTAGAAACAGCCAAAGAGTATATGCTGAAAAAGCATAACCAACAGGCGAGCTCTTAACGCTTGAGTGAAAACAAGAAGGGATAACCAATGAGCTTAGAGAAAATTTTCTTAGTCTTGGTCATCCTAGCTCTTCTTGGCTACGCTCTGCTTCTTGCAACCGCGATGATTGCCATCCTCCCTTGGGGCTTCCTTGGCTTTGCTATACTCGCCTTTGTTGCTTATGTGGCTTGGCGGATGGTTCGCGAGCATAGGAACAATCAAGAAGATCGTTATTATGAAGACAATTTTGATAAGTGAGATCAAACAATGATTTTATCAACCACGGCAACAATTGCCCATAAAGAGATAACCAAAACCCTAGGGCTGGTTCAAGGTACAACGATACGCGCCCGCCATGTTGGCGTTGATATTGTCGCTTCTATCAAAATTTTAGTTGGCGGAGAACTCACCGGCTACACCAAAATGATGGCCGGCGCCCGTGAACAGGCAATGGACCGCATGGTTGCTAGCGCCGAAGCCCTAAACGCTGATGCCGTTGTTGAAATTCGCATGACAACCTCAACTGTAACCCGTGGCGCCGCAGAAATTCTTTGCTATGGAACCGCAGTAAACCTACGATAGATGGTTTCCAGTAATCTATATTTTCGTTTAGAATGCACCTGTTAGGATCATTCGATGAATCAAAACCTCAATCCCTCGCCTGCCCCAACCCGTGTCATTGGCTGTGGTATGATTGCCCGCGAGATTTTGGCAGTCTGTGATCAACTCAACCTCGACCATATTGATTTAAAATGCCTTCCGGCAATGTGGCACCACCACCCAGAGAAAATTGCCCCTGGCGTTGAAACCGCAATTCTTGAAGCCCGCGATGAGGGGTACGATCAGATCTTCATCGCCTACGCCGATTGCGGTACGGGCGGTCATCTTGATAAGGTTTGTGAAAAATATGGGGTGGAGCGGATCGCAGGGCCGCACTGCTTTTCCTTCTATATCGGGAATGAGGAATTCAAAGCTGCGGGTGAAGATTTCATCACTTCCTTCTTTATGACAGATTTTCTTGCCCGTCATTTTCAAGCGTTCTTGGTCAAACCACTGGGGTTGGATAAGCACCCTGAATTGCTAGAAATGTATTTCGGGAATTATACAAAAATGATCTATCTTGCCCAAACAGAAAATCAAGAACTGACCCTTAATGCCATGGCCGCTGCAAAGTTTTTGGGATTAGAGTACGAAAAGCGGCTGACCGGCTATGGAGATCTTTCTCCCGCCCTTGAAGCAAACAACTAATGTTGGAATTTGATTACATCATTATTGGTGGTGGTTCCGGTGGATGCACTGTAGCAAGTCGTCTTAGTGAAGACCCAAATATCAGCGTCTGCCTGCTTGAAGCTGGCGGCGAGGGCAAAAATGCGGTGATCCGCATGCCTGCTGGGGTGGCGGCTATCCTACCGACCCCAATCCTCAATTGGCATTATAAACCGATCAAACAAAAAGGCATCAATGGCCGTCAGGGGTATCAACCCCGTGGAAAAACCCTTGGTGGTTCAAGCGCTATTAACGCCATGCTTTATTTGCGCGGCAATCAAGCCGATTACGACGAATGGCGCGATCTTGGGAATCCCGGTTGGGGATGGAAAGAGGTGCTGCCCTTTTTTAAAAAATCCGAAGCAAATAGTCGCGGCGGCGATAGGCTTCACGGTGGTGATGGCCCCCTTTCAGTCGTCGACCCAATTGCCCCCCATAAGATTTCAGGCGCTTTTATAGATGCAGCAAGAGAAAACCAAATACCGTTGAACACAGATTTTAACGGAAAATCCCAAGAAGGCATTGGTTTATATCAAGTCACCCAAAAGAATGGGGAACGTTGTAGCGCTGCAGCAGCCTATATTCACCCCCATATGGATCGCCCAAATCTGGTGGTGATCACCAACACGATGGTTGAGAAGATTGTCTTTATCGATGGCCGAGCAACGGGTGTTCGTTTCAAAACCAAGGGACGCCCCACAAAAATATTCAAATGCACCCATGAGGTTGTTCTTGCCGCTGGAGCCTTCAATACCCCGCAATTGTTAAAGCTTTCGGGTATTGGGCCGGAGGACGAATTACGCACCCACGGTATCGAAGTCGTGGTTGATGCTCCAGAAGTTGGGGAAAATCTCCAAGACCACATTGATTATACCGCAGCCTACAAATCTTTGAAAAAAGACACCTTTGGACTTTCGTTCAAAGTTACAGGTGACATCATAAAAGGCATATTTGATTGGCGAAATAAAAGGCACGGCAAGCTAACCACCACCTTTGCAGAGGCTGGGGCTTTCGTAAAATCATCCCCAGATATCAATCGTCCCGACCTGCAATACCATTTCGTTGTTGGCATTGTTGATGATCACAACCGTAAACTACATTTGGGCCACGGTTATTCCTGCCATGTTTGCGTATTACGACCCAAAAGCCGCGGTAATGTTCGGTTGTAATCCGCAAACTATCGGGATAAACCTCGAATCGAGATGGGATTTTTCAATGATGAAGCTGACCTAAAGCTATTGCTTAAAGGCTTCCATGGCTTACGGGGAATTCTTGAATCCCCTGCCCTCGCTCCTTGGCGCGGCAAGGAATTATTTACCGCTGGCATTGCTTCAGATGATAAACTTGAGCAAATCATTCGCAATCGCGCCGACACCGTTTATCACCCAGTGGGCACCTGCCGCATGGGATCAGACGCTCAAGCTGTTGTCACCCCAGAACTGAAAGTGCGCGGTGTCAGAGGTCTTCGTATTGCTGACGCTTCCATCATGCCTCGCATTGTTGGTGGCAACACCAATGCCCCAACCATTATGATCGCGGAAAAGTGCGCGGATATGATGCTTAAAGAGCGCATTTAAGCTGTAATAAAACAGCAAGTCGCATTTGGTATTGTTCAGCGTCGTGCCTACATAAGTAGAAGTAGAATCAAACGCGCAAATTGAACACATGAACAGGTAATAAATCGCATGGCTAATCTTCAAATCGTTTACTGGCGGGATATACCAGCCCAAGTCATGGTCAAAGCCGGGCGTCGCAATCAGGCTAAGCGCGAGCTATCTTTACGCTTCACTGAAGCCATCGATATGGCCGCAATGCGCACAGGCGCAGCAGAAAGCGATGAATATCTGGCCGAATGGCGGCGCGGCGATCCGATAGCCGTTGGCGACGACTTAGAAGTCGAAGCCCAAGCGGCGCAAGACACAATAGAAAAAGAGTACGACAAAGAGCGGTTAGTGGCTCTGGTTAAAAATGGAGGCCGAGAGGCATGAACAAGATCCCAGCGAGTATGGAAGTAAGTGCTAAGCATGTGATGGATGGCAAATTAGATGCTACCATGATGCCGCAAGGCACTCGTGTTTACATCACCGATGTCGGTGTGGACCCCGTTTCAGAAATCATTGCTGCATCGCGTCGTGTATCCGATATGGGATATCAAACAGTTCCCCATATTCCAGCGCGCCGCATTGAAAGCCTTCGTGCTCTTGAAGCTCGCTTGAGCGGTCTTGTTCATGAAGCAGGGGTGCAAGATATTCTCATCATCGCTGGTGAAGCAGATGAAACCATGGGTCCCTATGAAGAGAGCTTGGCTATTTTACAAACCGGCCTCATTGATGAACTCGGTATCAAGCACGTCGCCGTTGGCGGTCACCCCGAAGGCAACCCTGCCTATAAGAGCCGAGATGTGATGGAAGTATTAAAAGCAAAAATCGCTTTTGGTGCTCAAAGCGATGCAGATTTTCGCATCGTTACCCAGTTTGGGTTTGACGGCCCAAATTTTATCAAATGGGCTGAAAGCGTTGCTGCAGCAGGCATCGACGCTCCCATTCATCTGGGGGTGGCAGGTCCCGCCAAAATTACCACGCTGATTAAATATGCAGCTATGTGCGGTGTTGGTAATTCCTTGAATTTCTTCAAAAAACGCACCAGCGCCATTGCCCAATTGGCCACCAAACATTCTCCTGAAGATGTGGTGAACCCGATCGAACAGGCCTGGCTTGAAGGACGCGGGAATATCGCCCAGATGCATATTTTTCCGTTTGGCGGATTAAAAGGCTCGTGCGAGTGGTTGACCGAACGCGGTAGCTTTAGTTTTAGCCAGCCAGCAATCTACGCGGTAGGTTAACCCGCCAGTGCGGGAAGGAAATCTGGCACATCATTGCTTCTGAACTCGGCATAAAACGCTCGAATTGCATCGGCAGTTAAATCGATTCTGTTCAACGTATAGATATGAAGAGCATCGACACCATGCTTTGCTAAATCGCGAACCTGTTCCTCGATAATCATACGGGCAACATCGCTTTGCCGTGATTTATCATCCCCAGCTGCAGCAAACAGTTCTTCAAAATGAGCAGGAACGGTGGCTGCACATTTTTCAGAGAACGCTTTAATTTTTGTATAATTCGTAATCGGGATGATGCCCGGCACGATAGGCTTATTAAAACCATGGGCAGTCGCCAAATCGCGGAAGCGATAAAAATCTTCGTTGTTGAAAAAATACTGGGTAATTGCACGATCTGCGCCCGCATCCTGTTTTGCCAGCAAAACATCCAAATCTGCATTAAGCGAATTAGCTTTAGGATGAATTTCTGGATAGGCGGCCACTGAAATGTCGAAAGGGTGTTGCGCTTTCAACCCCGCAATGGCATCGGCAACGGAAGAATATCCAGCAAGACCATCCCCTTGCCCATCCTCTTGCCCTTCAGCGACATCACCGCGCAGAACAACTAAGCGCTTGATTCCTGATTCCCAAAGTTTATTCGCAAATTCAATCAAAGATGCTTTATCGAAGTGACAAAGCGCCAAATGGCTAACCGTTGGTACATCGTTCAAGGCTTGTAGCTGTGTTGACCATTCCAAACTACCTTCACTTGCCGAGCCACCAGCTCCGAAAGTAATGGTTTGATATGCAGGGTTAAAACGGCGAAGCGCATGGGCTCCGGTGATCAACGCTCGCTCAGAAGAAATGCCCTTTGGGGGAAAATATTCAAGACTTACAATAGGTTGAACGTTTTGGACGGGGCCCATCAGAACTGCTTTCTTTTTCTAACCATCAAAATGTACTGTCGCTTAGAAGCGACAATTAATGTCGTAAAAATAAACTACAGCAACCAATTTCAATAAGCAAGCTTGATATAAAGATTTCTTTATGTAATGGAGTCAGGAAATTGTAACCACCCAACAAAACGCCCTATTGCATGTCGCATTTGGTATTGCACGACGGGCAAAAAACTGGCGATAGTCTGCATTAGAAACTGTTTTACCCTGTCGCAATGACAGCAGAGCCAAGAGAGCAAAACTATGACGAGAACCATTGTCGCCTCCGCCACCAAAGAAGTCATCATTGGCTTTGACCAAAAATTTTGCGTCATCGGTGAGCGCATCAATCCAACAGGTCGCAAGAAACTTGCCGCTGAAATGCAAGCGGGCAACTTTGATACGGTCAGGGCAGACGCGCTTGCTCAAGTTGCCGCTGGTGCCACCATGTTGGACATCAATGCGGGCGTAACTTCGGTTGACCCGAACGCCACCGAGCCCGCCCTCATGGTACAAACCCTCCAGATGGTTCAAGACTTGGTAGACGTGCCACTCGCAATTGATAGCTCCGTCTCCGCCGCCATTGAAGCTGGCCTTAAGGTCGCTAAGGGCCGCCCTTTGGTGAACTCCGTTACGGGTGAAACTGAAAAACTTGAAGAAATTCTCCCCCTCATCAAAAAGTACGATGTGCCGGTTGTCGCTATCTCCAATGATGAAACGGGCATTTCCGAAGACCCCGATGTGCGCTTTGAAGTCGCCAAGAAAATCGTTGAGCACGCTGCCGATTATGGCATCAAGCCCCACGACATTGTAGTTGATCCGCTCGTCATGCCAATCGGCGCAATGGGAACCGCTGGCCTGCAAGTGTTCGCCCTTGTGCGCCGCCTGCGGGAAGAGCTTGGGGTGAACACCACCTGCGGCCTTTCCAACATCTCCTTCGGCCTACCCCACCGCCACGGCATCAATGCTGCGTTCATTCCCATGTGTATCGCATCAGGCATGACCAGCGCGATTATGAACCCTTGCCGTCCGCAAGAAATGGAAATGGTTCACGCCGCCAACGTACTTTCCAGCAATGACCCAGATTGCCAAAGCTGGATTCGCACCTTCAAAGGCTACGTGCCTGGAACAGCAGGCGTAATCGCCGCTCCCGCCGCCCCAGAAGGCCGCCGCCGTGGTGGCCGTGCTGCAAGAACTGGAGGTTGATTGGCTTAACAAAGAGCCAGTTATAACTCATGTCAAAAGACCCCCTCGTCCTTTTCATGCCCTCAGGCAAACGCGGTAATTTCCCGATTGGCACACCGATCTTGGATGCCGCGCGGGAGCTTGGGGTCTATGTTGAATCTGTCTGCGGTGGTCGCGGTATTTGTGGCCGCTGCCAGGTTGCGCCCGAGTTTGGAAAATTCGCCAAGCACGGGATTGAATCAACAACGCAAAGCCTATCCCAGTGGTCGGCCAAAGAAGTGCGCTACACAGAAAAACGCGGCGAGATGAAAGAGGGCCGCCGCCTTTCCTGCTCCACCACAATTCAAGGCCCGTTGGTCATCGACATTCCAGCCGATACGGTGGTCAACCGCCAAACCATCCGCAAGGCCGTCGATAGCCGCATCATCGAGCGCAACCCCGCCATTCAAATGTGCTACCTTGACGTTGAAGTACCCGATATGCACAAACCCTTGGGCGATCTTGATCGTCTGTTAAGTGCCCTCAAGAAAGACCGGGGGTTTGAAGACGTGCAAATTCCCCAGCACATTCTCCCCCTCGTTCAAAAAGCTCTGCGCGATGGAAAATGGAGCGTCACCGCCGCCATCTACCAAGACCCAGAATCCATGCGCCCCTCGATGATTGCGCTTTACCCTGGGCTCAAAAATGAAGCCTATGGCATCGCCTGCGATATTGGTTCAACAACCATCGCCATGCACTTGTCTTCGCTCCTATCAGGCCAAACCCTGGCTTCAGCAGGTACATCAAACCCGCAAATCCGTTTTGGCGAGGATTTGATGAGCCGCGTCTCCTACGTGATGATGAACCCCGATGGTTGCGAAGCCATGACCCACTCTGTTCGCACCGCAATAAATGGCCTCATCGAAAATGTCTGCACCGACGCGGGTATCGATCCGCAGGATATTCTCGATAGCGTCTTCGTTGGCAACCCGATCATGCACCATCTCTTCCTTGGCATAGACCCAACGGAACTGGGTGGCGCACCATTTGCATTGGCCGTTTCAGGCGCGGTTCACACCAGTGCCGTGGCGCTTGATTTGCACATGAACCAAGGCACGCGGGTCTATTTGCTGCCTTGCATCGCAGGGCACGTTGGAGCTGATGCCGCTGCTGCAACACTCGCCGAAGCGCCCCACAAACAAGAGAAAATGACTCTGCTCGTCGACATCGGAACGAATGCCGAAATTGTCCTCGGCAACACCAAACGCACACTGGCTTGTTCTTCGCCCACAGGCCCAGCCTTTGAAGGAGCAGAAATTTCTTGCGGTCAACGCGCCGCCCCCGGCGCGATCGAGCGTGTCCGCATCGACCCTGAAACATTAGAACCCCGCATCCGTATTATCGGTGTTGAAAAATGGTCGAATGAAGAGGGCTTTGAAGAAGAGGCAAAAGCAACGGGCGTGACTGGAATTTGTGGTTCTGGCATTATCGAGGTCATGGCAGAAATGTTCCTCGCTGGCATCACCACAGAAGACGGCGTGATCGACCAAGACAAAAACGCAGTCTCCCCCCGTGTGTTCGAGAATGGCCGCACGTGGTCCTATAAATTATGGAGCAGCGAAGGCTCTCCCGACATCATCGTCACCCAAACAGATGTCCGTTCCATCCAACTGGCCAAAGCCGCTCTTTATGCTGGGATACGCTTGTTGATGGACAAACAAGGCGTCACTCAAATTGATACGATAAGCTTAGCTGGAGCATTTGGCACATTCATCGATCCCAAATATGCCCTTGTTTTAGGACTCGTTCCCGATTGCGAAATCGCCAATGTAAAAGCTGTCGGCAATGCAGCAGGTACTGGCGCACGCATGGCGTTGCTCAATCGAGCCCACCGCCGCGAGATTGAAGAAACAGTGACTAACATTGAGAAAATCGAAACAGCGTTGGAACCAAAATTCCAAGAGCATTTTGTCAACGCCATGGCCTTCCCCAATAAGGTAGAAGCATTCCCAAGGTTAGAAGCCGAAGTAAAACTTCCAGAAAAACAAAACCCCGTTGAACTTACCGAAGACGGCAGCAGGGCAAAACCCCGCCGTCGTGGTGGAAGGCGTCGTGATTAGCTGAGCCAGTCTACCCTTCGCGCCTTGGGCGAATAAAGTAGGCGATGGCTAAGATGATGATCACAAACATCGCCGGTATAAAAAACAATGCCCCGTGCATAATCCCAAGTCCTGCTGCAGCAGCCCATAGAATAGAAACCAACGCCTCAGAAATCGTTGCAGCTTTTGAGGAGACTTGACGGCGACGGAACATGCTTCGGTTGGCTTGTGAGCGAAACCACAGTTGGATGAGAACAGCACTGGCCGAGGCTAAAGCTGTACCAATCAACATCCAAAATGCAGCCCGTGGCGAAAACAACAGCAACGCAAGTGCAAACGGAGCCACCACCAAAGCAATGACCGCAATCACAGCTTCGACCTTAGCGGTTAAAATCGTACGTAAACCAACGGGAGCCGTCTCAATCAATTCATGGGCATCCTCTCCTGAAATGGTAATCCAAGAAAGCCCACCAGCCAATTGGCCAGCCGCCATAACGATGACAGGAACAACGACGTAGTAGATACCATCCCCTTCTCCATAATTCACCCAAAGCATAAGCGCTGGAGGAACGAGATATAATATCTGTTGCAAAGATTGCGAGATCAGCCACGGATCGCGGCGAAGCAATTTCCATTCCTTACGGCGCAGCGTTGAACGCAATGAACCACCCTTGATAAAACCATGAAATACCGCAGATTTAGTTTTTCGCTCAACCATACCAGCCGTTGCTAAGACATCCTTTGCAAACCGCTTGGCTGAAGAAAGAACAACAAAATACAAGAATAATGCGCAGATGATAAACAGCATAAGGATAGACAGCCCATCACCCATCGCCGCCTGAGCAGGTATCCAAGCAAGGCTTGTTGTATCTGGAGCAGAAGCAATTGATCCATCTGATGAGAAAAGAGCAAATCGCGACATCCCTTGCCCAAACAGAATTGCAAAAGCTTGAAGGGAAATTACAAACCCCGCCCCAACGACCGCCGCAATAATTTGCGCAATAAATCTTGTACGCGCGGTACCAACAATCCGAAACAATAACAACGTCATGATTACAGCTATTGCTGTGGCCACACCGCCAAGAGATGCAAGAACGACATAGGCTCCTGCCCAGCGCCAACCGTCCATGTAAATCAATACATTAATCATTGGCGAAGCGATCAACACTGAAAGAGCAATGGTTTGTAAGGTTAGGACACTGGTCCGAACTTGGAAAAGATGCTCTGAGCGCGCTGGAGACGATAGAATTAAATCAAGATCAGAGCGCGCATAATAAGCTCTCGTCACAGATTCAATGGCCTGGCTAAACATCAAAGAGAAGAACATCGCCAAACCGCCGGAAACCATCAACAAGGTTGCTTTATCTACGACAATACCACCCGCCAAAACCGGAGCGATGAGATAGGCAGCCAACCCGTGCATCGCGATGATAAAGAGGCCGATTATAGCCCCTATCGCCGCGACGCGACGGGTCTTTCCGCCTGAAATAATAAATGCAAAATCGCGCCAGATCAGTCGAGCCTCATGGGCAGCAAACCATCTTAAAGACGAAGCCTTACTTCGCGGATTGTTCTCCCCAATTGCGATGCTCATGCCGCAATTCTTTCTTCTGGAATATTGGTTTCCACTAAATCGAGGAACACTTCCTCAAGCGTTGCGCTATCTCTACTCGTGCGCCCTTTCAATTCATCGAAAGTACCTTCCGCAATCAAACGGCCATTCGCGATCACTCCAATACGCTGCGCCATCCGCTCAGCAACTTCCAATATGTGAGTTGTCATAATTACTGTGGTACCGTCAGCAACACGCGATAACAGCACATCTTTCACTTGCCGCGCAGAGCCAGCATCAAGCCCGGTTAAGGGCTCATCCAAAATAATTAACTGCGGCTCGTGCACCAACGCACCAGCCAATGCAACTTTCTGTCGCATTCCCTTTGAAAACCCGCCACATCTTTGTGTTGCATGAGGTTCAAGCCCCAACCACTTTACAAGTTCTAGCGAACGCCGCTCAGCGATGCAGCTATCAAGCCCCCAGAGCCCTGAGACGAATTCCAAATATTCTAATGGAGATAATTTATCATAGATCATCGGCTCATCAGAAACCCATGCGATTTTTGACTTCGCCGCGATTGGCTCCTTCAATACATCCGTTCCGAAAACAGTTATGTCGCCAGCATCCGGTGCTAACAAACCAGCCACCATGCGAAGAGTTGTTGTTTTTCCCGCACCATTAGGCCCAAGCAAAGCGTAAAACTCTCCTTGCTTGATTTGTAAATCCAATCCATCGACCGCTGGAGCATCGAATGATTTATTCAAACCGGTGATTTGAAGTGCTAAAGTCTGCGCCATGTAAGAAGCCATTTCTAAGATTCAAGATGACCCGTCTTATAAGCCAAAGCACTTTCGATCACGTGAACGGAAGTGGTGAACAAGTTCTCAATGTTAGGTCTTTGCACTTTCAAAACCCCTGAAAATTGTTCTCTATGCGACAGGCAAAATCCATGCTAGCGTCCTCCAAACGGGTCACTTGGGAGCATGATCTAATGACCAATTCTTCAAATTCTGGAAAACCGAATAACGCTGTAACACCTGAGGTGAACAGCCAGGAGATAATGCGCAGTTTCGTGTTTTATCTGGTTCCTGATTTCTCAATGATCGCTTTTGCAACCGCAATCGAAACTTTGAGAATTGCAAACCGTATGCTCAGTTACGACAGCTACAAATGGCGATTGGCTTCCCTAGATGGAAAGCCGGTTAGTGCCTCCAATGGGGTTGTTGTTAATGTTGAGACTTCCTTAGAAGGGGAAAGGAAATTGCTGTCCGGCAAAGACCGACCCTCGATGCTGTTTATCTGTTCAGGGATGAATGTCGAGCGCCATGGTAATAAAACCCTCTATGCTTGGGTTCGAGAAGAGCACAACCGAGGCGTCGCCGTGGGGGGGTTTTGTACTGGAGCTTATATCCTTGCCACTGCTGGTCTGCTTTCGGGGCGCCGCTGCGCCATCCATTGGGAAAATCTTCCAGGCTTTTCCGAAGCGTTCCCAAAAGTCGATGTCTATGCTGATCTCTACGAAGTCGATGGCAACATCTACACTTGCGCCGGGGGCACTGCTGCTCTTGATATGATGCTCTCCTTGATTGCAGAAGATCATGATGAAAA
>JAZGFF010000209.1:0-10309 GCA_036479095.1 Rhizobiaceae bacterium
CAACCGCAACAGGATTACTAGGTGGTTGCCGCATTATTTGGGTGTAGCACTCTGGAAAAGCCGAGCCAACCGCAACTGGTTTGGCGTTCGCTGTAATCGGCTCATAGGTGTAGCACTCTGGAAAAGCCGAGCCAACCGCAACTAGGTAATGGTCTTGTTGATTTGGTGGCTAGGTGTAGCACTCTGGAAAAGCCGAGCCAACCGCAACCATGGAGCCATTGCCCAACTCAATCAGCATGGTGTAGCACTCTGGAAAAGCCGAGCCAACCGCAACACGGTGATCGACGAACCCTTGAATTGGAGGGGTGTAGCACTCTGGAAAAGCCGAGCCAACCGCAACCGGCCTATCGATCTGTTAAAAAACATTGTTGGTGTAGCACTCTGGAAAAGCCGAGCCAACCGCAACCAGCTCAACTGGTTGAGCGGTAGAGTGGCAGGTGTAGCACTCTGGAAAAGCCGAGCCAACCGCAACTGTGAGGGAGTGCCAAAGGCTTGTGCCCAAGGTATAGCACTCTGGAAAAGCCGAGCCAACCGCAACTCATTGTTAAGCTCTGTGGTTAAACTAACCTGCCTTATTATTCCTTTTGGGGGTATGATTGGGGGTACTATGCGTAAATCGAATTAAATTATACTTACCTATCAATAACCTATCGTCTTAATAGGAGTGTGGCGGGGGCACCATAAATTATTTGTCATTTTTTTTGCTTTGGGTTTTTATCCTTTGTTGAAAGAGAAAAGTGAATAGCAAGAAATCAAATCGATAAGCTTTGCTACCCAATCGGGCAGTTGTCTGATTTATTAGTTTGCCTTGGCATATTATCTCTTAGCTTAAGTTGCATTTTTACCTTATGTGTCAGATGATGGCGTTTGGTTTGCATCACGGCATATTGGTTTTTGGAGATTGAATTGGGATTTTTAACACGTAAAATGGATGAGTTTTTATATCCAAAACATGAGGGTAATTGGGACAATATTTTATTTCGTGAGGTTCTATTAGCCAAAATAAAACCTGACAACCGTTGGTTGGATTATGGCGCGGGGCGGGGCGCACTCACACAAATGAATTTTAAGGGACTTGTTGACCATATCGCGGGGATTGACCCAGAGCCAGCTGTTTTCAAAAACCCATTTTTGGATGAAGCAAAAATCCTAGATCTAGCCGATTGCAAGATACCATTCGAGGATAATAGCTTTGACTTGGTATTTTCTGACAATGTAATGGAGCATGTGGAAAATCCCGAGATCGTGTTTCCGGAAATTCATCGTGTCTTAAAACCTGGCGGATTGTTCATCTCTAAAACACCCAACAAAAATCATTACATGCCATTAATTGCGAGAACAACACCGTTATGGTTTCATAAATTCTACAATAATTTACGCGGGCGTGACTCGATAGATACGTTCCCGACAGTTTACAAATGTAACTCACTTTCACAAATTAAAAAACTGGCCGGAGTTTCAAATTTTGAAATTCAACAATTCGAGGTGATTGAAGGGCGGCCTGAATATCTGCGATTAACTGCTATTTCTTATTTAGCCGGCTATATCTATGAGAGGATTGTCAACAGCTCGACCCTTTTTGAGCCGCTTCGATGCGTGATCGTTTTTACACTGAAAAAAGTGTAGTTCTCTTAGAGGCGATGAGGGACAAAATTTTTTATTGGCCGAACCATTTGCGGTAAAGTTTTGCGTACTCGCCGTTTTCTACAAGATTGAGTAGGGCTTGGTTGATTGGCTCTCTAAGGGCACTGCCCTTTGGTAGAACGATGCCATAATCTTCTTCTTTGAATACCGCGCCGGCGATTTTGATTTTACCTAACCCATCGCGATTAGCATAGTATAACAAAACTGGCGCATCATGGATAATGGCATCAATGGCGTTGGAATTTAGAAGTTTATAGGCTTGTTCAATTTGATCGACCCGTACAATTTTTACACGACTTTCAAAACGAGTGATGTATTTATCGCTAGTGCTTTTTGTGATCACTGCTACCCGGTGGCCGGGTAAATCATCGGGACCATTGATGGAACCTCTTAATTCACGAATGGTGACTGAGGAGGTGACACTGGCGGTGAAGTAGGCAAACATGAAGTACCCAACAATCATCCACACCATAGCAAACAAGCGGCCAAACACGGCCTTTGGTGCCTTGTCTCCGTAGCCTACGGTTGTGATGGTAACGAGCGCCCACCAAAAAGAATCCCAAATTCCTGCTACGTAGGATTTTGAAAATTGCGAGTTGTTACGCCGCTCAAGTAACCAAATTACATGGGAAACGATCAGCAGAGTGATCAAAAGGAAAAGACCAGCAAGAGCAAAAGTTCTTGTGAGGAACATTGCTCGCATTACCTCAACAATTTGGTCTGTGACGCTACTGGCTTTATTGGTGGTCATGATGGCAAGGCCAGATCGGAAAAAGGGGTGGGAGAAATCAATTACCTTTTCGCGATCAGCCGTAATGGTGACTGCCGCTATCGCCACATCGCCACGGTGTTTTTCAATGTTGATGAGCAGGTCTTTGAGAGTTGGCTCCAACTTAAAAGTAAAATTCCAATTCAGCTGTTGGGCAATCATCTGCCAAAGATCAATACTAAAGCCACTGAAGGTTCCATCCTCATGGCTGACAAAGGGTTCAATACGTTTGGTTAGGATGAGAAGCTGTTTTGTTTGTGTGGCCTGATTTTGGATTTGTTGTTGCGTTCGCTCCTGGGCGTGAAGAGGGGGTTGAACAATGAACAGCATGGACAACAGCAAGAGGCATACTTTGATAATCAGTTTAGGGGTAATCGTAATCACAAGAGGTGCTTTTCAATAAATTGCGCTGGGTAATTATAGGGCTTTGCGATAAATAATAAACAGCCTCTCCGAGTTATGGTTCGACGGCGCTTCAGCATCGACCAACAACCAAAATGAGGCTGATACCCTCAACAGATGGCCTACTTGGGTAAAGGGCCTTCTAAGCATAATTAGGCTGAAGCCAGAGAGAAGTTTACCGGGTAGGTATTGGTTCTTCGCCGGAATAATCATAAAAACCCTTGCCGGTTTTTCGGCCAAGCCAGCCAGCTTCAACATATTTTACCAACAATGGGCAAGGCCGATATTTTGTATCTGCCAGACCATCATGAAGTACCTGCATAATAGATAAGCAGGTATCTAAGCCTATGAAATCTGCCAGCGCTAGCGGCCCCATGCGATGGTTAGCACCTAGCATCATGGCTTTATCTATGCCCGCAACATCACCGACGCCTTCATAAAGCACATAGGTTGCTTCATTGATCATGGGAATTAAAAGGCGATTAACAATGAAGGCTGGGAAGTCTTCAGAAACCGAAGTTTCTTTGCCAAGTTTTGAGCAAAAAGTTTGAGCAATTTCAAAAGTTGAGCTGTCGGTGGCAATACCTCGAACCAGCTCGACCAATTCCATCACCGGAACTGGGTTCATGAAATGGATACCGATAAATTTTTCAGGACGGTCGGTGACAGAAGCTAGCCGGGTGATCGATATGGAAGAAGTGTTAGTGGCCAAAATTGCATCTGGAGATAGAAGTGGGCAAATGGCTTTGAAAATTTCTTGCTTGATGTTCTCTTTTTCGGTGGCAGCTTCAATGACCATATTTGCAATGCTGAAAGCGCCAGCTTCAGGAGCTGCGCTGATACGGGCAAGAGCTTGATGGCGATCGTCTTCTGATATTTTTTCTGAGGTCACTTGGCGAGCCATGTTCCCCGCAATGGTAGCAAGGCCAGATTCGATGGCCTCACTGTTGATATCATGGAGCAGGACATCGTAACCAGCTAAGGCGCAGACATGGGCAATGCCACTGCCCATCTGTCCTGCACCGATAATACCAATCGTTTTCATAAAAATTCTCAAAAAGCTATCTTGAGGTTTTGCCTCAAGATAGCTTTGTTAGGTTAGAGCAGCTTTTCAAGTTCTGGCAAAGCATCGAACAGGTCTGCGACAAGCCCGTAATCTGCTACTTGGAAAATCGGAGCTTCCTCGTCTTTGTTAATGGCAACAATGACTTTTGAATCTTTCATACCAGCAAGATGTTGGATCGCGCCTGAGATGCCACAGGCGATATAAAGATCAGGAGCAACCACCTTGCCCGTTTGTCCAACTTGCCAGTCATTGGGAGCATAACCCGCATCAACTGCGGCGCGAGAGGCACCGATGGCAGCGCCAAGTTTATCAGCGACTGGAGTGATGACGGATTCAAATTTTTCAGATGAGCCCAAAGCGCGACCGCCAGAAATGATAATTTTTGCTGAGGTAAGCTCGGGACGATCGCTATCAGAAAGGGCGGCACTGACAAATTCTGAAAGCCCAGAATTTGCGGGGGCTTTGACCTTGGATACAGAGGCTGAACCTTTTTCACCAACAGCGCCAAAGCCAGCCGTACGTACCGTAATGACTTTGGTGGCATCCGTTGATTTTACCGTCTGGATAGCATTACCAGCATAAATTGGACGCTCGAATGTATCGGCTGATTTAACAGCTGTGATTTCAGAAATCTGCATCACGTCCAACAGAGCAGCTACACGCGGCATGATGTTTTTGCCATCGGTTGTGGCTGGCGCCATTAGGGTATTATAATCGCTGGCGATGGAGACGATTAGGTCTGCAGTTGGCTCAGCAAGACGGTTGGCGAGATAATCAGCTTCGGCCAACAGCACCTTGGAAACTCCGTCTAATTTGGCTGCTGCATCGGCAACTTTCGAGCAACCTTTACCTGCTACCAACACATGAACATCACCACCAATATCGGCGGCAGCAGTCATGGCTTTATGGGTTTGGTCAGAGAGGCTGTCGTTATCGTGCTCTGCGAGTAATAATATGGTCATTGGGTCTCTCCTTTACAGTACACCGGCTTCATTTTTTAATTTATCTACAAGTTCAGCGACATCCGCTACAATCACACCTGCTTTGCGTTTAGGTGGTTCTTGGGTATCTACAATCGTGAGGCGCGGGGAGGTGTCGACACCGTAATCGGCGGGTGTTTTCTCATCCATCGGTTTTTTCTTGGCCTTCATGATGTTCGGTAAAGAAGCATAACGCGGTTCGTTTAATCGCAAATCGGTAGTCACAATCAAGGGTAGGCTGACTTTGATGGTTTGCAAGCCGCCATCCACTTCACGGGTGACATTGGCGCTTTTACCATCAATCTCGACTTTAGAGGCGAAAGTTGCCTGAGACCAACCTAAAAGGGCGGAAAGCATTTGGCCGGTTTGGTTGGCGTCGTCGTCGATGGCTTGTTTACCAAGAATCACGAGGTCAGGCTTTTCTTCATCAACAATTGCTTTGAGAATCTTCGCCACTGCCAGTGGTTCAACCAAATCATCATTTTTTACAAGGATACCGCGGTCAGCCCCCATGGCTAGGGCGGTGCGGATTGTTTCTTGTACCTGTTGAGGGCCGATGGAAACCGCGATTACTTCTGTGGCTGTACCAGCTTCGCGCAAGCGCAGTGCCTCTTCGATTGCTATTTCATCGAAGGGGTTCATCGACATCTTCACGTTGGCGAGTTCAACACCGGAGCCGTCTCCCTTAACGCGAATTTTCACGTTATAATCGACAACCCGTTTAACGGGTACAATGATCTTCATGATTTAGGCCTTTCAATAAACTTGTCGTTTGCTGGTTCTAATAAGGTTTTGGCTCAAATAAGATAGGGGTTGCTATTCTTTTTTCGACATAGAGCGTTGGAATCCAGACACTTTTAGAACAGAATTCCTGTTGGAAATATAGGGGGGGTTGTTATGGGTTTCCACAATATTCATTAAGAGCTAAATATTTTTATTTGGTTCCTCGACCCCACACCGAAGAATTTGGTAAAACCCCTTCAGGCAAAGTTGCTTCAGGGGATATTTCAACAGCTTCAGGAATGATGACTTGACGATCAAACAGGGGCACAGATTTACGTTTGAATATGCCAACCAGAACGATACCGGCGATAATGCCTCCCACATGGGCTGCCCAAGAAACGTTACTACCGCTATCTGCGATGTACATAACCCCCTGAAAGGCAATCCAAATGCCTAGTAGAATGAAAGCAGGTAGCTTAAGCGGAAAACGACCCAGAAACAGTACCCAAACCTTCATTTTCGGGTGCAACATTAAATAGGCGGCGACAATGCCTGCGGCAGCGCCAGATGCGCCAATTAACGGTGCGTTTGATTCTGGGAATGAGAAAGCATGGAACCAAGAAGCCGCATAAGCACAAAGCAAATAGAAAATCAAAAAGCGCCAGTGACCCATTGCATCTTCTACATTATCGCCGAAAACCCAGATGAATAGCATATTACCAGCAATGTGCATGAAATTGGCATGTAAGAAAGAGGCGGTTAACGCTGTGAGCCCGTATAAATATTCTGGAAATATTTGGTATTGGGTTGGGAGGTTTACTCGATCGTATGACACCGAAGGAATGTGACCGAAGGCGATGGTTGCAAATTTTACTTCCGTAAGCTGCGCCACATTCACCAGCAGATAGACAATGATATTTAAGGCTATTATCCCAAGCGTCACCCATTGAAGTGAAATGTGCTTTATTGGTTTTCCGTCATGGATGGGAATAAAAATTGAGCTGGCCTATGAATGATTGTATTGTGGGTAGCGTAAGAAATTTAGCATAAACGTCTCCCAAATTTTTGCAAATGATGGTCGCTTGTTATCACGTTATCTGTTTTCGCCAGGAACCCAGAGGATATCATCCTTACCGCCTGCATTGGCGTAGCGTGCTGCGACAAATAGAAAATCAGATATTCGGTTGATGTAGCGCAGACTTGCAGGGCTTACCTGTTCATTTGGTGTTTGCGCTAAATGCACCATATGCCTTTCAGCTCGGCGTGATACGGTGCGCGCCACATGCAAAGCACTCGCCGCAGCACTCCCACCTGGCAGTATGAAAGATCGCAAGGGATTTAGGTTCTTATTCAATTCATCGATGTCATTTTCGATGCGGTTAACTTGGCTGTCGATGATTCTTAAGGGCTCAAATTCTGGTTTTTTCTTGGTTGCGGGGGTAGCTAGATCAGCACCTAAATCAAACAGATCATTTTGGATTCGTAACAGCATGGCGTGTAGATCAGGGATGGATTTCGTGTGTAATCTCGCCGAGCCGATTAAGGCATTGGTTTCGTCAACCGTGCCATAGCTCTCAATGCGTAAATCATATTTGGGGCGGCGCTCACCAGTGCCCAGACCAGTGGTGCCGTCATCTCCGGTTTTGGTATATATTTTATTGAGGATTACCATAACGGTCTCCGCTCCTGTTTCTTGCGTTTTGAATTAGGGCAAGAATAGGCTCAAAGTTTACTAATGCAAACCTGTTTGGGGGCTCGATAATAACATTCAATTGAATTTGGCGGTTTAGTACTTGTAGCCGAGCTTAACGGAAAGGCTGCTCAAGCCGCGATTGCGGGTGCCGAACAAATAGCGATGAGACAAGTGTTCAAATTGGGTAACCAAAGTCACGTTCTCACTAAGATTGAAGCCGATCGCCAATGATTCGTTAAACTGCCAATGGGCACCAAGAGCCGCACGAGTTGGGCTGCCGTTTTTAACACCATTTGTGTAGGCCAGTCCTAAACCGGCTTCAAAGAACATCGTGTCGTTCACATCAAAGTGCCAAGTTAGGCCGCCATAGGCATAGTGTGTACCATTTTTGGCAAAATTTGCCAGGGCGCCAATTTTCGGGCGGGGGGTTACGAAGCTATAAAGCCAAGTGCCTTGTGAACCTTCAAACAGGTTTAAAAAGTCGATATTGATGGGTTGAAATAGAACTTCTGCACTGACTGAAGCTTGGTTTTTTTCTTTGTGCCCAACTTCAAAGAAACCAGGTTGATTCCAATGGCCACCAAAGCGCGCTTCATTGATGAAGGATTCTTGCGCTTGCGCAGTGCTAGCCGTACCTAGCATGCATAGGGCAGGAATGACCCAGGGAGTAAAATATTTCATTATCTTTTCACCAAACAACAAAGGTAAACCTTTGAGCCCGTCCATCAATTCCGCTAAAAACTAGATTAATAATATTTGATGGAAGACAGGTTGGCAAGCCTGTAAAGGCTGGAAGGTTAATCAACAAAACTAGCGTGATAAATAAACCACAAGCAGTGCAATGACTAAGGCTATCGCTTGGGCGGCAATACGAAGGCGCATTAGTTTTTGTGAGGTGTTTGGCGACCCACCGCGCAGCATGTTCCATAAGCCCTTGAAAAGTATGATGGCTACTGCAAAACAGGCAATAAGAAGAAGAATTTTCATTGGGCCTTATTCCTTACGGGAGGAGCAATCTTATGGCTTGCCAAGGTTACAGCAATCGCACACAGAGCCATGCCAAACATTTGCAAAGGGATCAACCTCTCGTCGTATAGAAAATAAGCCATTATCGATGAAACCGTTGGCACCATAAAAAACAAGGATGAAACCTTGGTGAGCGACCCTTCACGGATCAACCACATCAGCAAGAAAACCGCAAATAATGAAAGTACGATAACTGCCCAAAACATGGCGAAAATTAGTTCTCCTGACCACTGAATTTCACCGATCTCTAAGGTTAGGGAGAGTAGGAAAACTGGGATCAAACCACCGACATACTGGAACACCGTACCGGTACGTAAATCGATGTTGGTGGCGAATTTTTTTTGAAGAACAGTTCCTAAGGAAATGCTTAGCATTGCTATAAAGGACACCGCGATCGTGGCTGCCGTGATTCCGCTATTGGCTATATCTAATTTGGGTAAGAGTACCAAAAAAACACCAACTGAGCCCAAAGCCAAGCTAACAAGATGGGAAGGGGTGATGGGCTCTTTCAGCCACCAGCCAGCCAAGAATGTGGTGACCAGCGGTTGCAGACCCACCACCACAGCTGAAATACCAGCTGGCATTCCCCGATCGATGGCCCAAAATATGCCCCCCAGATAAAAGCCGTGTATTAGCATTCCAATCAGTATCGATTGAAGAGCCTCTTGCTTACGTGGCCAAGGCGCATGGAATATAAACGAAATTCCTACAAGCAGCCCAACGACGATGCTAAATCGTATCGATAAAAACACCCCAGGCTCAGCATAGGGCATACCCATACGCGCACCAATGAATCCAGTGGCCCAAAGGCAGACAAAAACAACAGGGGCAAGTTTCACCATCATGGATTATTTTGTTGATCCGGTTTGATCGATTATCGAATGAGAAGATTGCCTATCAAGTAAGCAGGCGTTATCAGCGTTTTATGGAAGCTATTGTTGATATTGTATTGCCTGTCTTTTGTTTGATTGCAATCGGATATTTAGTTGCAAAATTCAAATTTCTCGATGAAGCGGCGGGGGACGGCCTTGCCAATTATGTGATCAAAGTGGCGGTTCCAGTTCTGTTGGTGAGATCAATTGCAACTGCACAATATAATGATGTTAACCCGTGGGCATTTATCGCAGTCTATTTCATCGCAGTTTTAGTGACATGGTTTGGGGGCACAATACTGCTCGGCCTTATATTTAAACGCGGTTATCGGACCTCTGTGATTGCTGGTGTTTCCGCAGCTTTTTCAAACTTGGTGCTGTTGGGAATCCCGATCGTAGAGCGGGCCTATGGGGCACCAGGATTACAGATACTGTTTTTTCTGATTGCGTTTCACTTGCCAATCATGATGAGTATGTCGACCGTTTTGATGGAGCATGCAGTGCGGGCGGATGGGGTCGAGGAAAGGCCGTTGCAATTGCTTACCGTCGGGAGGTCTTTGTTTAGAAACCTGGCAAAAAATCCTATTATTATCGGAATTTTTATAGGAATTATGTGGCGGTTTAGCGGGTTTGGTGTCGGCGGTTTAGCTGGTCAGGTTATGGATTTGCTCGCTCGAACCACCGGGCCTTTGGCTTTATTTTCCCTTGGTATGGGGCTAATAAAATATGGGATTAAGGGTAATCTGCTTCCCGCTATTGGTTTGGTTGGCTTGAGCTTGATTGTCATGCCAGCAACTGTATTGTTGGTCGCCCAATATTTGCTACCCCTGCCGCCCTTATGGTTGAAAGTCGCAGTATTATTAGCGGCGTGCCCAACGGGAATGAATGCCTATTTGTTCGCGACCTATTTTAAAATTGCTGAAGGTTTAGCGACCAACACGATCGTGTTGTCCTTGGTGGGTTCTGTGGTGACTATACCAATTTGGCTATCGATTACGAATTAAAGTCCAATGAGAGTTTTGATCTCTTCAGGAGTACGCCCCAAAGCTCTAAGCGCTTGGATACTGGTTGATTGGGAAGACTTCGAGAGCTTGTTCCCATTCTCATCAAGTATGAGTTTGTGATGATGGTATA
>JAZGFF010000210.1:0-11800 GCA_036479095.1 Rhizobiaceae bacterium
GTTTATCAAATGGTATCGTGATTATTATCAGCGCTAATTCTTGGTGCCTGAATTTATAAAGCAGTATGTATCAAACCTTTTGCATCTTCACTGTCCCATTCAGCAGGGCCATTCAACAAGCCCAAAACACACCCCTGATCGTTGATTAACAATGTGGCGGGAAGGCCGTAGGCCAGCCCATCTTTTTTTAAGCCTAACAAGGTTTTCATAGTTGGGTCGTGGTAAAAACCCAGGTCTGCAACTTTTATTTTTTGGAAGAATTTTTTTGGCTTGTCGGAGCTGCCTTTATCGATTGAAATTGCGACGACTTCAAAATTCTCACCCCCTAATTCTTTTTGTAGCGCATCTAAGGAAGGCATTTCAGCTCGGCATGGGGGGCACCAGGTGGCCCAAAGATTAAGTAGCACTGTACGCCCTTGCCAATCGGCCAATGTTTTTGGAAGACCGTCTTTATCTTGAAATTTGAAATTTGCGGCAGAATAGGGGCGATCCAACAGGTTGAAACCGGCCATTTGACCGGTAGAGACGTTTTTTAATCGTTGGCGTAACTTATTGCCAATTGTGCATGCGGTTTCAGTGTTTTCATCAGCATTAGCGATAACAACAGTCTTTGACTTGTCTTCCCCCCCTGAAAAAGCGTATAGCCCTGCACCAACAGCAAGTCCTAAAACACCAGCCAGTAGAGCAAAGCTAATTCCGGCTCCCTTGGTGTTTTTTGGCTTTTTTACTTGGGGTGAATTATCGCTCATAACATTTCCGTTCAAGGTTTTTAATAGGATTTCAACATGGCTAGTAAAAATAACAAAGCCGGTGAAAACAAAATGTGGGGCGGGCGCTTTGCAGAGGGCCCTGATGCCATCATGGAAGAAATCAATGCTTCCATTGGTTTCGATCAAAAAATGGCAACACAGGATATTGCAGGTTCACGTGCCCATGCAGCGATGTTGCACACAAAAGGCATTTTGTCATCAAAGGATCATGGCAAAATTGATCACGGGTTGCGCACGATTTTGTCAGAAATAGAAGCTGGAGAGTTTGAATTTTCACGCTCTTTGGAAGATATCCATATGAATGTAGAAAGCCGGTTGACCGATTTGATTGGATCAGCTGCTGGTCGGTTGCACACAGCGCGCTCGCGTAATGATCAAGTGGCCGTAGATTTTCGTTTATGGGTTCGTGATCAAGTAGACACAACGCTCAAAGGTATCGAGAAACTAATTGGTGCATTTTTGGATAAGGCGGAGGAGCATGCAGAAAGTGTAATGCCCGGTTTCACCCATATGCAAACGGCACAGCCGGTTACTTTTGGCCATCATTGTATGGCCTACGTGGAAATGTTGGGGCGTGATTATTCGCGGTTTAAAGATGCACGAGAACGGATGAACGAATGCCCTTTGGGGGCGGCAGCTCTTGCTGGAACGGGTTTTGACATTGATCGAGATGCAACAGCGCTTGCACTTGGTTTTCGGGAACCCACACGAAATTCTTTGGACAGCGTATCGGATCGGGATTTTGCATTAGAGTTCGTCAGTGCTGCCAGTATTTGCGCCACCCACCTATCACGGTTAGCAGAGGAAATCGTGATTTGGTCAACACCGCAATTTGGGTTTGTGCAGTTATCAGATAAATTCTCAACGGGTTCATCAATTATGCCGCAAAAGAAAAACCCAGATGCTGCAGAACTGGTGCGCGGTAAGGTGGGGCGGATCAATGGTTCTCTGGTGGCACTTTTAACTGTGATGAAAGGCTTACCTTTAAGTTATTCCAAGGACATGCAGGAGGATAAAGAGGGGGTTTTTGACGCAGCAGAAACCCTAGAGCTTTGCCTTGCTGCTATGGCTGGCATGATCAGCGACATGGAAATTAACCGAAGTGCGATGGCGGCAGCTGCTGGCAGCGGTTATTCCACGGCCACAGATTTAGCCGACTGGTTGGTTCGTGAGGCCGGTATTCCATTTCGTGATGCCCATCATGTTACTGGTAAAGCGGTTGCTTTAGCTGAAAGTAAAAAATGCGAATTGGCAGAATTGCCGCTTGGGGAGTTACAAAAATTACATCCATCGATTACGGATGCAATTTTTGATGTGCTGAGCGTTGAAGCAAGTGTGGGAAGCAGAACCAGCTATGGTGGCACAGCACCTTTGAATGTGCGTAAGCAAGTAGGTGCATGGAGAGCAAGGCTAAAGAATTTTAACTCCGGTATTTGACCCCTTCTCTTGCCGCTATAAAATACCCATTCCGGTAGTTTGGTTCTGCATAGGATAAAGGCGTGCCGTCCGTCTTTAATACTGTGCCATTCACGGCATTTAAAACGGCATGACCAGCGGCTGTATCCCATTCCATTGTCGGGCTGTAGCGGGGGTAGATATCTGCTTCTCCCGCAGCCAGCAGGCAAAATTTTAACGATGAGCCAGCATAGATACATTCTTGAATGTTGTTCGTCTCCAAAAATTCTTCGGCTCTAGGGGCCATATGAGAACGGCTTGCGATACCGCGTAATTTGTCTTGATTTGCCGGTTTTGGGTTTAGTCTCATCTTGCTTCCGCCAATTATTTCAAATGCCCCTAGCGACTTTGCAGCAAGGAAGAGACGCTGGTGAATTGGGGCATAGACCGCACCCGCAATAGGGCGCCTTTTATTGATGAGGGCAATGTTGATCGTATAATCACCGATATGGCGAATAAATTCTTTGGTTCCATCGATGGGATCGACAAGGAAAAAAGGTGCGTCGCCAAAATCCTTGCTGTGGGTTTCCGAACGTTCTTCGGTGATGATGGGTATTTCTGGGTAAGCTTTTTCTAAGCCCGAGCAAATTATTTCATCGGCCTCTAAATCTGCAACTGTGAGGGGGCTATCATCACTCTTTGAGTGCACTTCCAGATCGACATTTTCATAATGAACAAGGCTGGCCTTGCCTGCTCTTACGACAAGCTCTTGGAATACTTCAAGAGTCTTTGATAGGTATGATTTTGAGAATTCAGTAGCCAAAAGATCATTCCAACCTATTGTAGAATCTAGATGAATAGCTTGATCGCCACAAAGCCAATAATCAAGAGTGCAAGGCCCAGAAAAAAGAACAAGCTCAGACGTTTTTCAATGAATACCCTTATTGGATCTCCAAATTTAAACAGTAAGAATGCAACCAGGAAAAATCTTAGCCCCCTTCCTAAAATAGAGATGCTGATAAACAGGGCAAAATTCATGCCCGTTACCCCTGAAAAAATTGTGAACAATTTATAGGGTAAGAAAGTGATTGCACCAGCAAAAACGGCCAATAACCCGGAAGGCCCATTATAGGTTTCAGCGAGCTTCAAAAAGGCTGTTTCCTTGCCATAAAAGTTTAGAATTGGTTTGCCGACCCATTCAAAAGCGAAAGCGCCAATTGCGTACCCCAAAACGGCGCCCAAAATGGAGGAAATTGTGCATAAAAGGGCAAGTTTCCACCAACGTTTACGGTCTGCCAAGACCATGGGAATTAGCATTACATCCGGTGGAATTGGAAAAAATGAACTTTCGGCAAAAGCAATGCCAGCTAATGCTTTGTCAGCATGTTTGCCACCGGCAAGGCGAAACATCCAGTCATAAAGGGCACGGATCATGGGTAGATCGATTCAAGGGCGGAATATTGCAAGAAGCCTATCGTAATCCTTGGGTTTTGCCTACTGATTTGCTGTTCTGAAACGATCGGAATGAAAAAAACATCGGCAAGCCAAGAAAACCCGTTGCCAATCACTGGTCGATGGGTATAGTCCGCCGCGTACCGATCACTGCACTGAAACACTGCAGCGAAACGCCCCCCTGGCGGAATTGGTAGACGCGCGGGATTCAAAATCCCGTTCCGCAAGGAGTGCCGGTTCGATTCCGGCGGGGGGCACCACCAAGCAATCCAAAGAAATCCTAGAATGACTGATAAGCTCATGTTATACATGGTGTTGATGCAACTCTATGTCCGATGTTGTCCAGCGTTGTTCGGGGGTATCCTGAGGTTTTGGGGGTACATTTAGGGGTATGAATTAAACCATTGGGGGTATGATACCCCCAGTTTTGGGGGTACGTACCCCCATTAGAGCGAAAGAGATACCCCTAATGGCATTGACTGACGCACGATTGCGGACCCTAAAGACAAAGGAAAAACCCTACAAGGTAGCGGACTATGACGGCCTCTATGTCCTTGTAAATAAAAGCGGTTCTTTGTTGTGGCGGTTTAAATATCGCATCCTTGGTAAAGAGAAGCTCTTGAGCTTCGGAAAGTACCCCCAAATTAGCCTAGCCCAAGCGCGTACAGCCCGTGATGAGGCGCGAGCAACTATCGCTTCAGGCAACGACCCCAGCGCAAAAAAACAAGAAGAAGTAGCCGCTGCAAAGTTTGGGAAGAACTGTACTTTCGCAAAGGTGGCAGAACAGTACCTCTCTAAGATCATCAAAGAAGGTCGAGCTGAATCTACACTTGCTAAACTCGATTGGTTGATGGGAATGGCCAATGCTGGACTGGGAACGAAGCCAATCGCGGAAATTACAGCGCCAACAATTCTTGCCGTTCTTAGAAAAGAAGAGAACAAGGGGAATTACGAGACCGCTTTGCGGTTACGTTCCACGATTGGGGCGGTGTTTAGGTATGCCATTGCCAATGGTCTGGCTGAAAATGACCCCACATTTGCACTGAGAGACGCTTTGGTGACTCCGAAGGTTACCCCAAGGGCGGCAATCACCGACAAAAAAGCTTTAGGTGGCCTTATGCGAGCTATTGATGGCTTTGAGGGGCAAACTTCTACACGTATTGCATTAGAACTTCTGGCAATCGTTGTTACGCGACCGGGCGAGCTTCGTCACTCCAAATGGACAGAAATCGATTTAGAAAAAGCTGTTTGGACCATTCCAGCTGAACGCATGAAAATGAGGGCGACGCATACCGTGCCATTACCAGATAGAGCGCTGGAGTTGCTTAATGAATTATCTGACCTGAATGGCTGGGCAGAATATCTCTTTCCATCAATTAGATCTCCTAAGCGTCCCATGAGTGAAAATACGTTGAATGCGGGCCTGAGACGTATGGGGTTTAGCGGGGATGAAATGACCTCCCACGGGTTCCGAGCGACGTTTTCCACCATCGCCAATGAAAGCGGTTTATGGAACCCAGATGCCATTGAAAGAGCATTAGCGCATGTGGAAACAAATAAGATACGCGCCGCTTATGCACGGGGTGCTTATTGGGATGAAAGAGTAAAGATTGCGGACTGGTGGTCTGGACTATTGAACGAATTGAGATGTAGATAGTAATCTTACTAGTTCGGACATCATTGGTAGAATTTGGACAAACCAGAACTCATTGAAGCTGTAGTAAAGCGAGCATTTCAGGTTCCTTTGAAATTCAAGGAGCCAGTTCACGTTGATTCCCCATGTCCAATTTTCCTGACCGCACTAGAAAGGTTTAGAAAAGAACTTTCAAAAGCCATGAATGAAGCACATTCAATTTTTCAACAATCCAATATTGAAGCTCTAAATACGTTGGCTGAAGGAAACCGAATAGAGATTAGCCGTCTGGGTGATGCCGACCGTAAAAATTTTAGATATTTCATCAGCCGAGCAGAAGAAATTTGCCCACCATGGTTTGCGGCTGGATTTGGAGTAGAAGGATATGAGGCTGACTATAAATATTGGGTGCGAGTTGATCGCTGGACAATTGACGAGGCAACGGCTTTGTCGATTGGATTCAATCCTATATCCAATATTGAAGTACCTTCGGAGAATAGCAACCTTTATGACGAAGCGCCTAAGTATTACCAAAAAAGACGAAGGTTAGTTGCTGGCAGGTTTTTTCAGAAAGATGAATTTCGGGGTATTGTTTTGGAAGATACGATAATTGGTGACGTAACGCCTGACGATTTTTGTTGTTGGGCCATGGAAATAGATCTTGAGGTACCAAAAAAGCTATATAATTCATTGATCGAGTATCAAAAGAAGATAGTTCAACGGGCGGAACACAGTCCGCAAGAGGCTGAAAAATCTTCGTTGGAGAAAAGAGAACGTGCCAGTCTTTTTACATTGTTGGCCGGCTTGGCAATCGGAGGCTATGGCTACAATCCAACATCGGTAAGAAGTGAAGTGCCGAAAGAGATTCGCAGCGATTTAAATAAAATTGGTCTTGATCTCTCAGAAGATACAATTCGAAAATACCTGCGTGAAGCCACGGCTGACCTGCCTAAGGACTTTAAGGCGGATTAAGTCCCCCAAAGAGTCTTGTTAAGGCGGGTTAAGTCCATTTAAATTTATTCGCTTCCGCATTTTCCTGTTCGCCCAAAAGCTTAATCGGACGTGCCAAATTCTCTTTGACCAATATCGGTCTGGAGATTATAATAATGGACGCTTTCAACTTCCCCAAAACAGGCTTTGTGCGCCTATCTCAAATCCTTGCCCCCAATGGCCCGATACCCATTGCTAAATCAACATGGTGGCAAGGCGTGAAAGATGGGCGCTTTCCTGAGCCGCAAAAACTGGGGCCGCGCACTACGGTTTGGCGAGCGGAGGATATTCGGGCTTTGTATGAAGGTTCTGATGATGGCTAGGCGTAACAAGGCTAGTCGGATCAAAAAGAATCTGACCTATTCAATCATTGAAGCCACGGAAGAACTGGATGTATCGGTTGCCACTATCCGCAACTGGATCAAACAAGGTTTGCCAATTCTAAAGGATCAACGTCCCTATTTGATTTATGGGAACGACCTTCGTGATTTCATTGTTGCGAAGGGTAAGGCCAGAAAATTCAAATTACTGGATAATGAGCTGAGTTGTTTTACCTGCAAGACGGGACAACCACCTTTGAATGCTGTTGTTATTTATACGCCTCAAACCGCTAAAACTGGCCGCTTAAACGGTGTTTGCGGTGTCTGTGGTGGCAAGTGCGCCCGTATTATCAGTAACGCCAAGATCGACGTGTTTTCCAAAATACTACGGATTCAATTTAGCGACGGTGAAGCACCCTAAGCGATACCAGAAACCACAAGTTAAATTAGCACTTCTAAAGGAGCTGTAAGTAATGACAAAACGCAACCCAGAAAACGAACGTATCAAACGCGCATATTTCAATCATTTGCGCAACGCTAAGGGTAAAGATGAAAATACGTTGGACAAAGTAGCGGCGGCTATAATCAGATATGAGCAGGCCACTGGCTTCAAGTCGTTCAAACAGTTCCACCCTGAACATCCCGGACGCTTTAAAAAGCATTTGGCGAAGGCCAAAACTGAGCGAACAGGCGAGCCGTTGGCTAAGGCGACAGTTGATGCAATTTTACGGATGCTCAAAGCGTTCATTTTATGGCTGGCGGAGCAGAATGGCTATAAATCGCGGATCAGTTACTCGGATGCGGACTATTTCAACAACAATGCCAAAGACGCACGGGTTGCCCATGCCAAACGCGAAACGCCTTATCCTTCGATGGAGCAGTGCGCCTATGCGTTCAATCAAATGCCCAGCGCCACATTGGTCGAACGGCGAAACCGTGCGGGGTTTGCTTTGTTGATGCTGACGGGGGCACGCGATAGCGCTTTGACCTCTTTGCGCTTGAAGCATGTTGATTTGATAGAGGGGCAAATATTCCAAGATGCCCGCGATGTACGCACCAAAAATTCTAAGACGTTTTATACTTGGCTTTTCCCCGTTGATGAAATCTATCTGGATTGCTTTGTTGAGTGGGTGAACGCGTTGCGTAAGGATTTGCTGTTCGGGCCGGATGATGCGGTTTTCCCTAAACCCAAAATAGAAGTGATTGCAGACATTGGGTTTCAGGTGACGGGGCTAACGGGTGAAATTTACGCCAATGCTGGCGCGTACCGAGAAATGATCAAAGGGACTTTTGTGAGCGCTGGGCTACAACCATTCGTGCCCCATAGCTTTCGCAAAACGCTGGTGAAATACGGTGATCAGATTTGCGGAACCCGTGAGCAGTTCAAAGCTTGGTCGATGAATTTGGGGCATGACAGTATCGACACAACGCTTACGTCCTATTTGCAGATATCAGTGGAGCGACAGGGGGAATTGATGAAGGGGTTGCAATTCAACAATGGGGTGAGCAGTTTATAATTGGGGAATAACCACTTATGCTGGAAAATAAAAAGGCAGCAAACCCAAAAAGAGCTGCCACCTTTTTAAAGCATTTTGTGGACTAAATCCTTGTTAACGGAAAGCCCGACTTTTCCAGAGTGCTAAATGCTACATCTAGTCTTATTATTTTGACACTGTGAAATCAACCTCTTAGTCTATTGCTTAGCTTTATTGAGGGAGAGGTCTATGAAAACTTGGCGTTTAGGGATTGATTTGGGGACGAATTCCTTGGGGTGGGCGGCGCTTACTTTAAGAAAAGAGGATGATGTTTGGGTTCCTTTTGAACTAGAAGACAGTGGCGTTCGGATTTTTTCTGATGGGCGTAATCCGAAGGACAAACAATCCAACGCGGCGAAGCGACGAGAACCAAAAGGCGCACGAAAAAACCGTGATCGCTATCTGCGTCGTCGTGCCCGTCTCATGCGCTTACTCATTGAGTTTGGGTTGATGCCCAAAGATGATGCTGACCGTAAAGCCCTTGAGGGGGGTAAGGATGTTCCTCTCAGCGATAGTGACCCATGGATTTTACGAACCCGTGCTCTGGATGGCGCGATTAGTGCCCACCAGTTAGGTCGCTCAATCTTTCATTTGCATCAGCGGCGCGGGTTTAAATCAAACCGTAAAACAGACCGTGGTGATAGTGAAAGCGGCAAGGTGCACGAAGCAACGGCGCGCACGCGGGAAAAACTTCAAGACGTCGGCGCAAGAACTCTTGGTGAACTGTTTGGCAAGCCGAGACTTGAAGCGGCGCGGCATAATGAGACTGCCCCCAAAGGTGAGCGAAAATCTCAACCGTTGGCTCGGGTTCGTAAATCTGGCGACGGCGCGAAATGGCAGTATGATTATTATCCGACGCGGGAGTTAATTCTCACTGAGTTTGATATTCTGTGGGAGGCGCAAAAGTCGCATCATCATAAACTGTTAAACGATGCAGCCTATCACGCGTTCCGCGACACGATTGAGTGGCAGCACCCATTGAAATCTCCGCCCGTGGGGAAGTGTACTTTGGAACCAACTGAGGAGCGCGCGCCAAAAGCCCTCCCGTCTTCCCAGCGCGCACGGATTTTTCAAGAGGTCAATGCGCTTCGGGTAACACCTGCTGGTCAAGCTGCTTACGTGATTACGAAAGAGCAACGGGATATTATTACGACTCGATTGCTCGCCCCAACCAGTAAAACTGGAAAGGTAACATTTGCTCAAATTCGGAAACTGCAAGGCCTCTCCATATACGATAGCTTCAATACCGAATCTGACAAGCGCAAAGACCTGCAAGGGGACGAGACTGCGGCTCAATTGATGCAAGAGGAGCGCTGGGGGAAATCTTGGTTTGATCTTGATTTAAAAACCCAAGATGAGATTGTTGATAGGCTCATCAATGAGGAGGATGAAACCACTTTGGTCGAGTGGTTATGCGTCGAACATGGGCTTGAAAAAGACCAAGCCTTTCGTGTTGCCGATTGTCCTTTGCCTGCTGGGTATGGGAGCTTGAGTCGCATTGTCCTTGGCAAATTATTGCCGCACCTGGAGGCCGAGGTTACGGTGTATTCGGACGCCGCAAAACTTGCAGGCTATGACCATAGCCAATTCGCAACGGGCGAACTCTTCGATAAAGGTCTGCCCTACTACGGCTATATCCTTGAACGTTCCGTTGCTTTTGGGACGGGTGATCCAAAAGATTTGGATGAAAAACGCTATGGGAAAATAGCTAACCCAACGGTGCATGTGGCGCTTAATCAAATACGCAAAGTTGTGAATGATTTGATTGTCCGCTTTGGTGCGCCAGAGCAAATTGTCGTTGAGCTTGCCCGTGATCTGCCGCTCTCTGCCAAGGGTAAAGGTGAGTTGGAATCTAAACAGAAAGAAAACCAAGCGGCCAATGAAAAGCGACGGACGACCCTTGCTGAACAGGGCATTCCGGACAATTATGAAAACCGGATGCGGTTGCGGCTCTATGAAGATTTTGATGCCCTTGAAAAGCGCTGCCCTTTTACGGGGGAGCATATCAACCTTGCTGATTTATTCTCCGATAAGGTGGAAATAGAACACATCCTGCCATTCTCTCGTACCTTCGATGACAGCTATTCCAACAAAACCCTTTCTATGCGGAAAGCCAATCGAGAAAAGGCAAACAAGACACCTCATGAGGCGTTTGGCCATTCTCCTGATGATTACGATTGGGAGGAAATATCTAAACGGGCGGCGGAGCTTCCTAAGAATAAAAGCTGGCGCTTTGGGCCTGATGCAATGGAGCGGTATGAGCGGGAAGAGGGTGGTTTTCTTGCGCGACAACTCACCGACACCCAATATATTTCTCGTCTTGCCAAAGGCTATCTTGAGGCGATTTATGGCGGACAAGGCTATAAGGGCGCCGAGAACCGTGTGCGTGTAATTCCGGGTCGCCTAACAGCCGACCTGCGCCATATTTGGGGGCTGAACTCAGTGCTGCGCGGCCATAATGAACCGGAATCTGAAGCGCAGAAAAAGAACCGTAACGATCACCGCCACCACGCGATAGATGCGATTGTTGTGGCCTGTACGGATATGAGCATGCTGCAACACGCGGCTAAAAAAGCCAAACAAAACGAAGCGGAATATTCGGGGCGTTTAATGGCGGGTGTGGAGGAACCTTGGAAGGGCTTTCGCGATGCTGTTGAAAAATCTGTGCGGGAGATTGTCGTCAGCCATAAACCCGACCATGGGATTCAAAGCGCGATGCACAATGACACCGCCTATGGGATTCCCAAAGGTGAAGAAGGTGAGCCAAATAATAAAGGCGTGCGCACGGTTGTTACCCGTAAGCCTTTGGATAGCGACAGTTTCAAAACCCCGAAAGACTTGGAAAAGATCCGAGATTACCACACCAAAATAACATTCCTTGAAGCAACGGAAGGCCTGTCTGGAACCATGTTCAAAGAGGCATTGTTGATGGCAGCGGATGCCATGAATCCACCTGTTTATAAGGTGCGGATTGAGCAAAAACTCAAGGTCATACCGTTCAAAGATAAGGCGGGCAACGCGTACAAGGCCTACAAGGGGGACGGCAATTATTGCTACGATATTTGGCTTGATGAAAAAGGCAAATGGACGGGCGAGGTGATCTCTACATTTGATGCATATCAGTTAGCCCGCAAAAATGAGCTGTGGTGGAAGTCGTCTTTGGGCCGCAAGGGGCAACAGCTTATTATGCGTTTGAGGAAGAATGACTATCTGCATATTGAGCATGATGAGAAGGAGCTGGTGGTGCAGATAAATAAATTTACTACTGGTGAGTTTTATTTATCGACCCACACTGAGGCAAATGTTGATGCCCGAAATAGGGATAAAAACGATGACTTAAAATACATCATCAAAGCTCCCAGTTCTCTCCAAAAATCCAACGCAAAACGCGTCACCGTCTCTCCCTCTGGGGTGGTTAAAATTCACCATTAACTGAGCAAATTATTTCTGCATCCTGTTTTTCCAGTAGTCTGACCTGGAGGAACCTATGCAAAATCGTGTTGTAGAAATTTCATCTGATGGGGCGCACCTAACCGCCTCTCGCGGATTTCTGTCCGTGTCTATCGACGGTGAAGTGGCAGGACAAGTTTCAATTGATGACATGGCCGCCTTGGTTATTCGGGGTCACGGGGCTAGCCTCTCTGTCAATATTTGTGCCCGCTTGGCCGAGGCCAATGTGCCAATCGTTATCTGCGGAACCAACCA
>JAZGFF010000211.1:0-6828 GCA_036479095.1 Rhizobiaceae bacterium
CCGCTTTGCCCGAGTGTCTCTAAGTCAACTGCTTGATAGCCGCGACCGGTAACTTCGCGACCCTCATCTTCAAGTTGATTGCTAACCTCAACAAAACGTTTGACGAGGGCAAGGCTCAAGAAGAAGAACATAGAAAAGGCTAGGAGCCATGCAGATACGCTGCCGGATACAGCGGTCGCACCAGCCAGCACCCTGATTGTGAAAAGGCCAGCCAAAGTCAGAACGTCAATTAATAGCATGCGCTTTAGGGCAAATGAATAGGCGCAGGTCGTGATGTAATAGAGCGCTAATATTCCCGTAAATGCCAAGGGCAAAAAGAGCGATAATGCAAATGCCACAACTAAGAATAATCCTGAAACAACGGCAGCATGAAGAACTGGTATTTCGCCGGAGGGAATGGCTCTCAAATGTTTGGTTTTATGTTTTCGGTCAAGCTCTATGTCTATGAGATCGTTTAATAAATACACGCTGGATGCACATAGACTGAACGCAATAAAACCTAAGATCACCGTTGCGATTGTTGTTATATTTATTGTATTGAAAGCTAGAATAACCGGCACAAAAAGGAGTGAGTTTTTCAACCACTGATGTACCCGAATTGCTTTTAGCCAAATTAGGATTTTAGATTTTGATGCCGGTTTACTGACAAAGTGTTCAGCGTGGGATTGTTTTGAATAGCGCAGCGCTGCCCGCTCGCTACCCACCGTGATGGCTTTTCGTGCCTTGTCCCAAACTGCTATATCGGCGGAGCCATTGCCTAAGTAATCAAACCCTTTTTCTCCAAAGGATTCGACCAGCCTTTTGGCTTTTGCATCGCTTGATAGGTTGTGGGTGTCCGTTGAGAATTCAACTTGATCGAAGAAACCGAGATGATCTGCTACCGCTTTTGCATACCGTTCATGGGTTGCGGTGGCTAAGACAATTTTGCGTCCCAACTTTTGTTGTTTTTTCAGCCAATCGATTAATTCTTCCCGATAGGGCAGTTGTGTAACGTTTGGCATCACCCGTTTTGCTATTTCAGCTTTCAAGTGGGCTTTACCCTTCAAGACCCATAGGGGGAGGAGGAATAAATAGAGGATGTTCTTACGAATTAACATGAAAACAGCCTCATACAGCATGTCACTTTTAATCAAAGTTCCATCAAGATCCACACATAATGGTGTAGCAATTGTTTTGCGATCGGGTGCGATATTCATGTTTTCCTCGTTCCAACGATGATTATGGAGTAAGGAGTTTCAAAATTTATTGAAATTGTTGTTCAAATTGTATCGATTAAATTGATGGTGCATAAACCGTAAATTTTAAGCGATCACAGCCTTCGTCGCGGGGTTCCAAGCCTATGTCGCAAACAGGGCGGTTATTTATGTTGTGAATGTATGTATTCTGCTAATAATGCGCAATAAAATACGGCGCACATTTGATAGTCATAAAGGGTTGGAACAATGCAGAATAAAGCGCGTGCGGTAGTCATTGGCGGTGGTGTTGTAGGAGTGTCCACCTTGTATCATTTGGCGAAAAAGGGATGGACAGACAGTGTGCTGCTGGAACGTAAGGAGCTGACCTCCGGTTCGACCTGGCACGCGGCAGGCCTGTTGCCATTGTTTAATATGTCTTACTCAGTTGGGCAGGTGCATAAATACTCGGTACGGTTTTATCAAGAACTCGCTGAAGAGACTGGATTGGATACGGGGTTTCGTAAGGTTTCCAATGTGCGGTTGGCGATGAGCCAAGATCGAATGGATGAATATGAATATTATATGGGTGTAGCTGAGACAATCGGCATCGAAACCTTGCGGATGAGCCCAGAGGAAATCGCCGAAAGATGGCCTTACGTGAACACTGATGGACTTTTGGGGGCAATTCAGCACCCTGATGATGGCTATATTCAACCGGCTGATCTAACGCAGGCACTCGCGAAGGGGGCGCGAGATCGTGGTGCCAAAATTCACCGCAACACGGATGTGATTGGCATCGAACAACTGGCTAATGGCAAATGGGTTGTTGAGACTGATCAAGGAACGATTGAATGTGATCACGTTATTTCCTGTTCCGGGAATTTTGCTAGAAAAACTGGAGCCATGGTGGGGTTGGATGTTCCGGTTATTCCAGTTGAACACCAATATATTGTTACCGAGGCGCACCCTGAGATTGTGAAGTTTCGTGAAGGGGGAGGCGATGAGCTTTGTGTGCTTCGTGAAAGCGATAGTGCTTGGTATATGCGCGAAGAGGCTGGCGGCCTTATTCTTGGACCATACGAAAAAGGAGCACCTTGTTGCTATGTGGATGGCCCTGAAAAAGACAGCGAATATGAACTTTTCCAAGAAGACCTTGATCGCTTAATGCCTCATATTGAAGCTGCTGTTGAACGGGTGCCCTATTTTGGCGAAGCCGGTATCAAGAAGGTTTATAATGGGGCAATTGCCTATACCCCAGATGGCAACCCAATTATTGGCCCTGCGCCTGGGTTGAAAGGTTTTTGGCTGAACGAAGGGCATTCCTTTGGGATCACCGCTGCTGGCGGTGCTGGCTGGCAATTGGCGGAATGGATTGTAGATGGGGAGCCAACCATTGACATGATGGGTGTCGATCCTCGTCGTTACGGCCCCTATGCCACCAAAGGATATTTGCAGGAAAAGAACGAGGAAGCTTATTCAAATGTTTTCACTCTCCATTTTCCAGATGAAGAACGAGCAGCAGCGCGGCCTTTGAAAACCACTCCTTCCTATGAGCGTCAGAAAGCTCTAGGTGCGGTTTTTGGTGGTGTTTACGGTTGGGAGCGCGCCAACTGGTATGCACCTGAAGGGTATGAATTACCTGAGAGTGAACAAGGTGTTGGGGTTGATGTTTTGATCAAAGAAAACCATGCCCCTGTAGATCATACTGGGCGCATAAGGGAGAAGTGGTCTTTCCGTCGCTCCAACTATTTTGAGCACGTGGGTAATGAGGTGAAGGCCGTAACGGAGAGTTGTGGCCTACTCGATATGTCAGCATTCGCAAAAATCGAGGTCTCTGGCCCTGGTGCCCGCGAGTGGTTGGAATCGATCCTTGCCAACAAAATACCCAAAAAGCGAGGGCGGATTGCCCTTTGTCATTTGTTGACCCAGCAGGGTGGTGTGAAATCAGAATTCACCGTTTACGAATGGAAGCCGGGTAAATTCTATCTCGTTTCTGCCGGTGCTTTTGAAGCCCATGACCATGATGTGTTGATGCGGCATCTTCCCCTAGATGGCTCTGTAACATTGAGGCCAATTACCATCCAATATGGGGTTTTGGTGTTGGCCGGGCCGAATTCACGCAAGGTCATGGCAAAACTCACGGATACTCAGCTTGATAATGCTAATTTTGGTTGGCTTTCTGGAAAAGAAATTTCCATTGGAACTGCATCTGCCCATGCCCTCCGGGTGAATTTTGTTGGTGAATTGGGTTGGGAACTGCATCACCCGATTGAACAACAAAACAAGATTTGGGATGCGGTCATGGCCGCTGGTGAAGAGTTCGGAATCAAACCGTTTGGCATACGGGCGATGACTTCAATGGCGATTGAAAAATCCTATCGTTTGATCCCAAGAGAGCTTTCGATAGAATACTCTGCCTATGAATCAGCTCTGGATCGCTTCATAAAGTTGGACAAAGAATTCATAGGTAAACAAGCTTTGGTCAAGCGCCACGAGGCGGGTGATGCATGGAAATTTGTCACCCTTGAAGTTCATGACGTTGTGGACGCTGATGCTCGCGGTTCGGAAGCAATTTACAAGGATGGTGTTCTTGTTGGGCGAGCGACCCATGGTGGTTTTGGGTATCGTTTGGGGCAATCTCTTGCGCTGGCGATGGTCAAGCCTGAACATGGCGAGCTCGGTACAAGTTTGGAGATTAAAATCCTTGGAAAATTATACCCGGCTACGATTATCGAAGAGACACCGTTTGATCGGAAAAATGAACGACTTCGGGCTGATGGGTAAGTTTAGTTTTTGTTCAGTATTTGATAAGAATTAATCGCTAGGTTTCCTCTACGTTACAATTGCCCTGTAACGTTAGGAAAAGCTTGATGAATTTAGAAAATACCCCTGGCGCTGGCTTCCTTGGTCGTCGATCAATGCTGCGCTTTATTTTGCCCGACCCCGTTGTGGATCTCGTTCAAGATGATGCACTTGCTGATGAAATTCGCGGGCATCAAGTTTTAGCCATTAAACGCATGACACCGATCATGCTGTTGGCAAATGTTATTTCAATTTTATCTTCGATCTATATTTTAAATGGGGTTGTAAACCCTAACCTGTTGATAGGTTGGTCGTTGTTTGCGGCTGTGATTACGTTTGGCGGAATGGCCGGTATTCGTTTTCGTTGGAAAATCAAATCTGAGGCTTACCCACGGAAAAATACATTCAATATTGTTAAGAGTTCAGTGTTGTTGGCGCTTATTTGGGCAATTTTACCGCTTTTATTTTTCGCGGAAGCGCCTACCTCAGAAAAGGTATTTATCGCCAGTGTCACATCTGGGATGATGGGAGGGGGTACAATCGCACTCAACATTGTCCCGGTCGCAGCAAGGGCTTTTGCTGGACAGTCGGCCTGGGGGCAATGGGTGCTGTATTCCTCTCGCTCGATCCAACTTTGTTTGGGGTAGGAGTGCTGCTTGTGACCTACGCAATGGCTCTATCAAGGGCGGCTTTGGAACATGGGCAGCGCTACGTGAACAGTTTTATTGATCGTAAGTCATCATTTTTGCAACAAGAAACTATTAGTGTGTTGCTGAGAGATTTCCAGAACAGCGCTAGTGATTGGATGTGGGAAACGGATGTTGATGGTAAAATCCTGTCTCCTTCCAAGCGGTTTTGCGAGAGCGCTGATCGATCAAAGGAAGAGTTAGGCGGTGTTGAATTTAAATCATTGGTTTCACTGCCATAGGCCAAGGGTTCCTCTGAACTTTCCGCGGCATCGCTTGAACAAAAACTCCAAACGGCGTTAGTTTTTAAAGATCATGACCTGCAAATTGATACCCCAGATGGGCCTCAATGGTGGAGCTTAACGGGCAAGCCAATCGTTGATGGTGAAGGAAATTTGATTGGATTTAGGGGCACGGCCTCTAATATCCAAGAAACTAAAAACGCCCAAGAAAAACTAAATGTCATGGCACTTGAGGACCAAGTTACGGGTCTTACCAATCGTAACTATTTTTTTGAACACCTGGATTTAACATGCCATGCTTTAAGCCAGTCAGATGAAATTGATGGGCAAGAGTTTTGTGTCCTACAAGTGGATATTGATCAATTTAAAAGGGTCAATGATAGTTTAGGGCACACAATTGGCGATGGGTTACTACGAGAAATCGCGAATAGATTACAAACCTGTATCGGGGAAGGGGATAATGTTTCGCGATTTGGAGGCGATGAGTTCTCAATCCTTCTACGTTCTAAGGTTGGTGTGCAAGGGGGGGAGGAGATGGCAGAGAAAATTCTTACCCATTTGGCGCGCCCATTTTTGATCCAAGGGCAAACTGTAAATCTATGCTGTTCGATTGGTATGTGGTAGCTTCAAAAAGTTGTTGCACAGCAGAAAATATTATTAGCAATGCTAATGTTGCGCAATTGCAAGCTAAAACGGCTGGCGGTGGAAGCTATCGGGTATTTGAACCCGACATGAACAAACTACTACTATTACGAAGACACCTGGAAACCGAATTGCGAATCTCGTTTCGAGAAAGGCAGTTGGAGCTTCAATATTTGCCGATTTCTGATTTGAGAACAGGTGAGGTAATTGCCTATGAGGCCCTGATTTGTTGGCAACATCCAACGAAGGGACTACTCTCATCAGAGAGTTTCATGGAGTTAGCGGAAGAAACTGGCCTAGCCTTAGACATTAGTCATTGGGCCTTGGAGCAAGCTTGTTTGGATGCCATGCAGTGGGTGCGGCCTTGGAAGGTCTCCGTAAACATTCCTACCAAAGTCGTCGTGAGCCAGAGCTTATTCATGCAGGTCAGCAAGGTTCTTGAATCAACCAGGTTGCCTGCCGATCGTCTGGAATTGGAAATCAAAGAGGATGTTTATTATGAAAATGTTGATCGGGTTAAAAAGCTTTTCACTGAACTGCAAGATATGGGTGTGAGCATTTCTCTTGATGAATTTGGTGCTGGCCATTCATCGATGAAAGCTTTACTTCAATTGCCGATCAATAAGGTTAAAATTCTTTCCGATATCGTTCGTGGTTCTGAATCTTCTCAGCAGGATTTATTGCTGCTGCGTTCCATTATTGGTTTGGCGAAATCAATCGGTTTGAAAACAGTTGCGTTGGGGGCAGATTTCAACTCCCAACAAATGCTGATCAAAACAGAGGGCTGTGATGAGTTGCAAAGCTCAATAGCTACCGCTCCCTCCATTCAACCTCTTAAAAGGCAAGAGGGAACTGAGGTTCACGATAAGGCAACGGCTGCTTAGACATTTAAAGGTTGGATTGTTGCTCAACACGTTCTTGTTGAGGCGATTTGCCATAGAGCTCTCTATAACATTTTGAGAAATGCGATGCAGAGATGAAGCCACAGGCTATGGCAACTTCAACCACCGGTAGGGCAGATTGCAAGAGCAAATGCCGGGCTCGATCGAGACGAATTTCGAGGTAGTAGCGTGCCGGAGAACGCCCCATGTGATGTCGAAACAATCGTTCAATTTGACGACGCGAAAGGCCCGCATTTTTGGCAATCTCAATCAATGTATATGGTTCTGATAGGTTGGCTTCCATCATTTCAATGATGGATAGAATGCGGGTGTTTTGAACGCCCAAACGTGCACGAAGAGGCAATCTTTGCCGGTCGTGAGGGCCCCGCACACGGTCAGT
>JAZGFF010000212.1:0-6622 GCA_036479095.1 Rhizobiaceae bacterium
GTGTCGTGATCATACCGATCAACTTACCACGTAGCTCATCCAATGATGGTAGAACTGCAAGAGCCTTCACACCATTAACATCGAGGCTGGTTGCACCCATTGAACCGCCAAGAATAACGAGTTTTTCGTTCTTCTTCGCGAAATCACTGGCTGCTTTCGGGGCTGCCACAGGGTCTTCTGCATAAGCAAGAAGTGTAGGACCCGTAAACAGGTCCGCCATGTGTTCAGCTTCCGTACCCTCAAGAGCAAGCTTGACGAGACGGTTCTTCGCGACTTTTACAGTGCCGCCAGCAGTACGCATCGATGCACGAAGTTCCGTCATCTCTGCGACTGTCAGACCACTGTTTTGTGCCACTACGATGGAGCCTGCGCCCGAAAGCGTATCCTTCATCTCAGCAACAAATTCGCGTTTTTCCGCTCTATCCAATTTGTCTCTCCAGTTAGATCCAAACCGTGTTGCCACGAATTAGATCGGGTTGCCTTTTGCCGCCTGCCCATATGAACAAACGACGCTCGAGGATCCTGTCCCCTTGCGGTCACCCCAAATGTGGCGGCGCAAGGCAATCGTTCGAACCAAATAAAATCCGGTTCTTCCGTCTGTGCAGGCTTTCAGCGATTAAGAAACCCTCAAACCCAATTTCATTGGCATGAGAACATCGCCTGCAGTCTCGGACAGGAGGCAGGGAATTTCTTTCCTACCTATCCAAACCAAGCTTCCTTGGTTTGGAATTCTTGTTTAGATTACACCAGTTATAGGCATAATCTCATTTATTACCTTAGGTTGCTGGCAAAACCGACGCTAAGTCGATTTTCACACCAGGACCCATGGTAGAAGAAATTGTGACGCGTTTAATATAAGCGCCTTTTGCACCAGATGGCCTTGCTTTTACAACAGCCTCAGTCAGTGCTTTGATATTTTCTTCAATTGCTTTTGCATCGAAACTTGCCTTTGCAACACCCACATGAATGATGCCAGCTTTTTCAACACGGAACTCAACAGAACCACCCTTGGCGTCTTTAACTGCCTTGGTGACATCCGGTGTTACAGTCCCAACACGCGGGTTTGGCATTAGGCCACGTGGACCCAAGACTTTACCCAAACGACCAACAATAGCCATCATATCCGGTGTTGCGATGATACGATCGAACGGAATGTCGCCCCCTTGAATTTGTTCCATCAAGTCTTCAGCGCCAACCACATCTGCACCAGCAGCCGTAGCCTCTTCAGCTTTTGCATCACGGGCGAAAACAGCAACACGCATGTTTTTACCAGTACCGTTAGGCATGGTGATAACACCACGAACCATTTGATCAGCGTGACGAGGATCAACACCCATGTTCATTGCAATATCAATGGTTTCATCAAATTTTGCTTTGGCGCCATCCTTAACCAAGCCGACAGCCTTGGTGATGTCATACAATTTATTGCGATCGAGACCCTCACGGGCAGCGTTTAGTCTTTTACCTGCTTTTGCCATATTCTTAGCCCTTCACTTCCAGGCCCATAGAACGGGCAGAGCCTTCGATGATCAGCATTGCAGCTTCAATATCGTTAGCATTCAAATCTATCATCTTAGCTTCCGCGACTTCTTTAACTTGAGCGCGCGTTACTGAACCCACAACTTCGCGTCCTGGTTCAGAGGAGGCTGATTTCAAGCCAGCAGCTTTTTTCAAAAGGTAAGATGCTGGAGGCGTCTTCATTTTGAAAGTGAATGATTTGTCCTGGAAAATAGTAATGGTGCAAGGCACGGGTGCGCCCTTTTCCATTTCCTGTGTTGCAGCGTTAAACGCCTTACAAAATTCCATAATGTTCAAACCGCGTTGACCCAATGCAGGGCCAATGGGCGGTGATGGCGATGCGCTGCCAGCGGGAACCTGAAGCTTCAGGTATCCATCGATCTTCTTGGCCATAGTCTATGCCTTTGTTTTAACCCCTAAGGGTGTATTACATTTTGCTGTTCTTAACTCCTAAACCAAGGAAAACAGCGCTCAAAGACCTGCGTGGTGCGGATATGGAAGTCGGCCAAGACCCCTCACCTCCCACACAGATTATCATGGGTCAGACCTTTTCGACCTGCCCATATTCAAGATCAACAGGCGTTGCACGCCCGAAGATAGAAACCTCAACTTTAAGGCGGGCGCGATCTTCGTCCACCTCTTCTACCACACCACTGAAGGATGCGAATGGGCCGTCTGAAACCCGTACATTCTCGCCAATTTCAAACATGATCGATGGCTTGGGACGGTCAACGCCCTCTTGCACCTGATTCAAAATCCGATCAGCTTCTTTATTTGAAATTGGTAGCGGCTTATTATCCGCACCAAGGAACTCGGTTACCTTTGGAGTGTTCTTGATCAAGTGGTAAGCTTCATCAGTCATTTCCATTTTGGCTAAGATGTAGCCAGGGAAGAACTTACGTTCGACATCAACCTTTTTACCGCGGCGAACTTCGACCATCTTCTCAACGGGCACTAGAATTTGTTCAAACAAATGCTCAAGCCCCTTTTGACGAGCTTGTTCTTCGATTGCTGCCACTACCTTTTGCTCAAAATTTGAGTAGGCGTGTATGATGTACCACCGCATTGCCATTATAAAGTGCCGCGCTCCGTTAGCTCGATTAGCCGAACAAGAAACCTGTGCCGTAGCTCAGGAACTGGTCGATGATAAAGAAAAAGACTGCTGTTATAAACACGAGAATAAGAGTCATGATGGTTGTAACAACCGTTTCACGACGGGTTGGCCAAACAACCTTTGCAACTTCTGCCCGCACTTGCTGGAGAAATGTGAATGGGTTTGTTTTTGAAGCCAAGTAATTATCCTCGCAAGATTCAGTGACAAAACGCCACAACATCCTGTTTTCAAACAGCAAATAGGCGCACCCAGCGAAACTTCCGCCAAACACACCCTCTCAAGTTGGTTTTATCTATTGCACATGATGACCAAGTGCAAGTGGCCATTGGTAAAATTGCAGAAAAAAGTCGCATGAATAAAAAATAATTGTGCTTTTTCAAGTTCGCTGCTTATTTACCCCTTGCGTAAGAGTAAGGTTTGAGTGAGGCTCCCGTGATGCAAAGTAGTAAAGTTACCGACAGAGCCCATAATAAACAGCAAAAAGACACGGCTCACGCACCCGTGCTGTCTGTCAAAGACCTCCAAACGGTATTCCATACCCAGGACGGCACAGTTCATGCGGTCAATAACGTCAGTTTTTCACTCAAACCTGGTGAACTACTTGGGGTGGTGGGTGAATCCGGCTCAGGTAAAAGCGTGACGGTGATGTCACTTCTAAAACTCCTGCCTTTCCCGCCCGCTGAAATTATTAGCGGCAGTGTTGAATTTGGCGGCGACGATTTGCTTAAACTTGATCCTGTTGCGTTACGCAAATTACGTGGCGGCGATATCGGGTTTATTTTTCAAGACCCGATGACCTCACTCAATCCAGTGTTTACTGTCGGCTATCAAATTGCCGAACCACTACGGCTCCATATGGGAATGAACAAACGGCAGGCACGCGAGCGCGCTGCGGAGCTTTTAGACTTAGTTGGTATCCCTTCGGCAAAAGAGCGGCTAAAGGATTATCCGCATCAATTCTCAGGCGGTATGCGCCAACGGGTGATGATTGCAATTGCCCTGGCTTGCAATCCCAAACTGCTGATTGCCGATGAGGCAACCACCGCCCTTGATGTCACTGTTCAAGCGCAAATCATTGAGCTCATCAAAGAATTGCGTGAAAAACTCGGCATGGCGATCATATGGATTACCCATGATTTGGGAGTTGTTGCAGGGATCGCTGATCGCGTTGCAGTGATGTATGGCGGGCAAATCGTTGAATATGCTGACGTAGAGAGCCTCTACGCCAATCCTCGCCACCCCTACACCCAGGCATTACTGGAAACACTGCCAAGCCATGATGAGGGCGAAAGCAAGAGATTGCTATCAATTCCAGGCCAAGCGCCGAACTTGAACAAATACCCCACATCGTGTTCCTTTGCCCCCCGTTGTCGCCACCGCTTCAAGCGTTGCGATAAGGAAAACCCATTACTGGTTGCGGTTAGTAAAACCCAACAATCGGCGTGCTGGCTGGAACATAAGGAGAGCAAAAAATGACCAGCACTAAAACTCTCCTCAGTGTCTCAGAACTTAAAATCCACTTTCCAATCTATAAGGGTATCCTGCGGAAGAAAGTTGGAGATGTAAAAGCTGTCGATGGTGTGAGTTTTGAAATCCGCCAGGGCGAAACCCTTGGGTTAGTGGGCGAATCTGGCTGCGGGAAGTCCACCACCGGTCGTGCTGTGCTAAGACTTTACGATGCAACAGATGGCAAGGTTACATTCGATGATGTGGATATCTCCACATTAACTCCCGAAGAAATGCGTGCCACCCGTCCCCGCATGCAAATGATTTTCCAAGACCCCCAAGCATGTCTTAACCCGCGTATGACGGTTGGCGGCATTATTTCCGAACCCCTAATTGAGCATGCTGAACTTGACGCCAAACAGCGCGAAGACAAAGTGCAAGAACTGCTCAAAGCAGTGGGCATGAACCCCAGCTTTATCAACCGCTATCCCCACGAGTTTTCTGGCGGGCAACGGCAACGCATCGGTATCGCCCGCGCCCTTGCCCTCGACCCTGACTTTATCGTTTGCGACGAGCCCATCGCCGCATTGGATGTTTCCATCCAAGCACAGGTGGTCAATTTACTCGAAGATTTACAAAATGAGCGCGGCCTCACATACCTCTTTATCAGCCATGACCTTTCCATGATCCGCCACATAGCTGATAGGGTGGCGGTGATGTACCTTGGTAAAATCATGGAACTTGCCTCCGTAAAAACCTTGTTTTCGGGTGCTGCCCATCCTTATACCCAAGCGTTGCTATCAGCCGTGCCAGTTGCCGATCCAAAAATCGAAGCAAACCGCGAACGCACATTACTGCAGGGCGATATTCCAAGCCCGGTAAATCCGCCAGTTGGCTGCGTGTTTTGCACACGCTGCCCTGCAGCGCAAAAAAAATGCTTTACGATTCCGCCAGAATGGCGTGAACTAAAACCAGATCAGTTTGTTGCTTGCCATTTTGCGTGAACAACAAACAGATGAGCCCGTCAAACGGCTCAACAAACGACCGTCCTTTAACTCTCGGGTTTTGGGACAAAATCAAAGGCCGATTAACGGCCATAACATAAACGGGAGAAAGTACATGCGTACACTCAAAACCATTCTATTGGCGACTGCAGCTTCTGCGGTGGCCCTATCAGGTGCTTGGGCCGATGGCCATTCAAAGCGCGGTAAAGACGGCGAGCTGAAAATCATCTATTGGCAAGCCCCATCAATTTTGAATCCCTATCTTTCAGGTGGCACAAAAGACCTTGAATCATCATCCCTAGTGATTGAGCCACTCGCTCGTTACAACGAAACAGGAGCTTTAGTTGCATGGCTCGCTGAAAGCGTTCCAACTGTTGAAAATGGTGGTGTCTCTTCAGATTTGAAATCTATCACTTGGAAACTAAAAGCTGGCCTTAAATGGTCAAACGGTGAGCCTGTAACGTCTAACGATGTTGTGTTCTCATGGAAGTATTGCACCGCAGAAGGTGGCGGTTGCGCCCAAGTGGAAAAATATAATGACGTTACCAATGTTGAACAAATTGACGACCTAACAGTTAAGGTAACATTTGGCATCGCCAAACCATTCCCTTATGGCCCATTCGTTGGTGCTCAGGCTCCAATCATCAATGCGAAGCAATTTGCTGATTGCTTGGGTGCAAAAGCACAAGAATGTACAACGGCTAACTTCAACCCAATCGGTACTGGCCCATTTGTCGTAGACAACTTCAAGCCAAACGATGTTATCCAGCTTTCAGCGAACCCAAATTATCGTGATCCTAACAAACCTGCTTTCGCAAAAGTCACCTTTAAAGGCGGCGGCAGTGCAACAGACGCGGGTCGTGCAGTTATGGAAACTGGTGAATTCGATTACGCTTGGAACATGCAATTGGCTCCAGATGTACTCGCAAAAATGGCTGCGGCCGGTAAGGGCACAATTGAATCGTCCTTCGGTACTTTGGTTGAACGCATCATGGTCAACCAAACAGACCCATCTGCCTCCCTTGGTGAAGAACGCGGTACGGCTAAGCACCCCCATCCGTTCTTGTCGGACATCGCAGTCCGCAAAGCACTTTCCATGGCGATTGACCGCGCATTGCTCACCGAAATCGGTTACGGCAAAGCTGGACGCCCTGCCTGTAACGTTCTTCCTGCACCAGCCATCTATGCCTCAACAGCAAACGACGGCTGCTTGAAGCAAGACATTGCTGGCGCGAAAAAAGTGCTCGACGATGCTGGCTGGAAAGTTGGCGGAGATGGCATCCGTGCCAAAGATGGCGTGAAGATTTCCATTCTATACCAAACTTCAACTAACGCTGTGCGCCAGGATTTCCAGGCGCTGATCAAGCAATGGTGGAAAGAAATTGGTGTTGAAGTAGAGCTTCGTAACATCGACGCATCTGTGTTCTTCGGCGGTAACGTCTCTTCGCCAGACACATTCCAGAAGTTCTTTGCTGACGTAGAAATGTACGCCAACAACTTTGATGGAACGGACCCAGAAGCCTATATGTCCAACTGGGGT
>JAZGFF010000213.1:0-2876 GCA_036479095.1 Rhizobiaceae bacterium
TTTTCTTTTCACGCTCCACAACTGCCGGATCCATATCTTCTTTTGTGGCAGCCAACGGGTTCGTTGCAGCAACATGCATGGCAATTTGACGGCCAATAGTTGAAAGCGCATCTGCATCACCAGTGGATTCGAGAGCCACGAGAACACCGATTTTACCCAGGCCATCAGCCAAGGCATTGTGTATATAAGATGCAACAACACCGTTACTAACTTCAACAACTACAGCACGGCGAAGACCCATGTTCTCGCCAATTGTGGAAATGGCGTCTGTGACGTTTTCAGAAACAGGTTTTCCACCCATATCGGCATTGTTAATCGCTTCAACACTGCCATCTGTACCCATTGCCGTTTTTGCAATGTTACGTGTCAGAGCTTGAAAATCTTCATTGCGGGAAGCAAAGTCTGTTTCAGTATTGAACTCGATCATGGCAGCTTTCTTGCCTTCGCTGACAACACCAACAAGACCTTCTGCGGCTGTGCGTCCTGATTTCTTCTCTGCCTTAGCAATGCCTTTTTTACGCAGCCAATCGATGGAGGCTTCAATATCGCCGCCATTTTCGCTCAACGCATTTTTGCAGTCCATCATGCCTGCGCCAGTCTTGTCTCGGAGTTCTTTTACCAATGATGCGGTTATAGCCATGTCACTAGCCTTTCATGTTGGCCCGGCTTTTCATAAGCTAACCGAGCAATTCTATGATAATTTTGAGAAGTCAAAACCCCGCCTCTTATAATAAGGCTGGGGTTTTGCTTTGATATGCCTAAATAGGGCGCGCTGTTCCCAGCGCAAGCCCTAAAGAGATTAGTTAGCCTTTGGCCAATTCGGCAGCCTGGCCTTTCCAGTCTTCTATCTGTGCTGCAGAAAACGGCATGTCTTCGTCAACAGTGGCAATCTCTTTTTTAGTCAACTTAGCAATCTGTTTGTAAGTTGTGATGCCCTGCTCGTTCAATTGCTTTTCTGCAACAGGGCCAATGCCGTTGATCTTTTTCAGATCATCCGCATCACCGCTAGGCGCTGTAAATAGGGGGGCACCTTCTGCCGGGGCTTCTTCTTTAGCAGCCTCTTCTTTTGGTGCTTCCTCTTTCACTGGCGTAGCTTCCGCAACAGGCGCAGCTTCTGCTTTAGGAGCTTCAACAGCAGGTGCAGCTTCTTCTTTAGGCGCTTCAGGAGCAGCTTCTACTGCAGGTGCCGCCTCAAGAGCAGTTTCCACAGGCGCTTCCGCCTGAGCACCCAGATCAACACCAGAAGCACCCTGTTGACGGGCAATCCCATCAATCGCTGCTTTTGCAATCAAATCACAATACAAGGCGATGGCGCGGGAGGCGTCATCATTGCCAGGAATTGGGAAATCAATATTGGCAATGTCAGAGTTGGAATCAAGTACGGCGAAAAGTGGGATTTTCAATTTAACAGCTTCTTGAATAGCAATCGCTTCTTTGTTGGTATCGATGATGACAATAAGATCAGGCGTACCGCCCATATCTTTAATACCGCCCAAAGCACGCTCAAGCTTGTCGCGCTCACGGGTAAGCTTCAAAAGCTCTTTCTTTTTGAAGCCAGATTGTTCACCCGCCAGCAGTTCTTCGAGTTCACGAAGACGTTTAATGGAGTTGGAAATGGTTTTCCAGTTGGTCAGCATTCCGCCCAGCCAACGCACATTGACGTAATACTGAGCGCAACGGCGCGCAGCATCAGCAACTTGTGTGGATGCGGTACGCTTAGTGCCCACAAAAAGAACACGTCCACCTTTAGCGACAGTGTCAGAAACTTGCTTCAAGGCCTGGTGCATCAAGGGCACAGTCTGAGAAAGGTCTAGAATATGAATGTTATTGCGTTTGCCAAAAATATAACGATCCATTTTAGGGTTCCAGCGGTGTGTCTGGTGACCAAAATGAACGCCTGCTTCAAGCAGTTGGCGCATAGAAAAATCGGGCAGAGCCATGGCTCGCATCTCCTTTTTACCGGTTGACCGTAGCGCGAAAAAGAACGGCACCAAATGTGCCGCACCGGAAGTGCTGGTCGTGCCATGTTATTACTAACTGGAGGCTGCCGTTAAAAACGTTGACCAACACGCATTCACGTGTGGAATGCGGCGGTTTATAACGGAAAACATTGATAAGGCAAGTGGTATTTCAAGCTTTATGGAATGAGCACGGTTGAGCCTGTTGTTTTACGTGATTCTAGCGCTTCATGAGCCTTTGCAGCATCAACCAAGGGATAGCGCTGATTCACATTTATTTTCAAAGACCCATTCTCGATCATATCAAACAACTCTTTTGATGCAGTTTCTAAATATTGCCTATCACTGGTGAAATGGAACAAAATGGGCCGGGTAACGAAATATGATCCCGCCGCCAAATCCGCTATCTGAAAATTAGGGATAGGGCCGGACGAGGCCCCAAAACAAACCAAAGTCCCAAAGTTCTTCATCACTTTTAGCGAACCGGGATATGTATCTTTACCCACACTGTCATAAACCGCATCCACCCCCTCACCATTGGTGATTTCCATAACCCGTTCCACAAAGTCTTCTGTGGTGTAATCTATCATGTGGGAATAACCGTTTTTGGCGGCAAGCGCGCATTTCTCCGCACCTCCTGCAGTGCCAATTACTGTTACGCCCTTAGCGGCCAACCACTGCCCGGCAATAGAACCCACACCACCAGCAGCAGCATGGAAAAGAACCGTTTGCCCTTTTTTCACTTCAAACGAACGGTGTAAAAGGTAATGGGCGGTAAGTCCTTTTAATACAGAGGCGGCCGCCACTTCATTGGACACCCCATCAGGGAGTGCCACAAGGTGTTTGACCCCCAGCACCCGGTGTTGAGAATAGGCTCCGTTAGCAACGGTATAAGCCACCCGGTCTCCGACAGAAAAA
>JAZGFF010000214.1:0-5661 GCA_036479095.1 Rhizobiaceae bacterium
TGCAAAATCATCCTTATGACTCATATAGTTGAAATTTATTTTTGGCGGCGCTAGGGGATCACTTGAGGCAAGGGCTATTCTGCCACGTGATTTTGAGCGCATCGGCCCGACATGGGCTTGAAAACCATGGCCATCGGCGGGAACTTTACCGTCATAACTCATGGCGATTGGCAGAAAGTGAAACTGGATATCAGGATATTCAACCCCCGCTTTAGAACGCACGAAGGCCGCTGATTCAAACTGGTTGGAGGCACCAAGACCACTCTTAAAGAACAACCATTGAGCCCCAATCATGGCCTTTGAAAAAAGCCCAAGTTTTGAATAGAGGGTGATTGGTTTGGTGCAGGCCTGTTGGATATAAAGCTCTAAGTGGTCTTGCAGGTTTGCACCAACACCGGGCCGGTCTGCCAACACATCAATGCCATGGGTTTTGAGATGATCAGCTGGCCCCACACCAGAAAGCATCAATAATTTTGGTGTGTTAATTGAAGAAGCCGCAAGGATCACTTCGCGATGAGCGCGTACCTGTTCTATTCGATCTCCTCTGCGAACCTCAACACCAATTGCCCTTTTACCATCAAACAGTACCCTTTGGACAAAGCATGACATTATCCTTAGGTTATCTCGCTTTAATGCAGGTCGTAGATAGGCGTTGGCCACAGACCAACGGCGGCCCTTATAAACCGTTTGTTCCATCGGGCCGAAACCCTCTTGTTTCAAGCCATTATAATCTAAAGTTGTTTCAAAACCCGCCTGTTTGCCTGCTTCAACGAAGGCATGAAAAAGTGGGTTCTCGCGAGGGCCACGACCAACATGCAAAGGCCCATCCGTTCCCCTTCCCTCGCCTTTCGCTCCACCATGGGCAGTTTCTGCCCGTTGAAAGTAAGGCTGAACATCGGCATAGGACCAGCCCTTCGCCCCACTATCCTCCCAATGATCAAAATCTTTTGCGTGCCCACGAACATAAACCATGCCATTGATCGAGGAAGACCCACCGATGACTTTCCCACGCGGGGTGACAAGGCGCCGATTGTTCAAGTTTGGTTCGGGCTCAGTCCCAAATCCCCAATCATACATTGCCATATTCATTGGGTAAGAAAGGGCCGCTGGCATTTGAATAAGTGGCCCCATATCCGTGCCGCCATACTCTAAAACCAAGACTGAATATTTGCCATTTTCTGAAAGCCGTGAAGCGGCAACAGAGCCAGCAGAACCAGAGCCGATGATTACATAATCGGCCTGTTGGATATAATCTGTCTGATCGATGCCGTGGCTCATGATGCAACCTAACAAAATGAGAATTCTTTGGGCAATAGATGCAACGACATAATCCGTACCTAATGCGCCCTAACTGAAACTATGGGAGAGGACAAACCATTTTTTCCCCAACCAAATAAGAGAAAATTGCCGTGGGCTCTTGTTGGTTAAGAAAAGGTTAACTAGGGTATTTTCATGAGTACTTTGTCCCTCGGTACACGGCGCGCGGTAGCCAGTGATGCTTTTGGTATTTCCGCAGTTCATGAAACCTCATGGCGTCATGCCTATACGGGGCTTATTCCCCATAAGGCACTCGAAACAATGATAAGGCGCCGAGACCCAAAATGGTGGGCACGGGCTATTCGCAACTCAACCCGTATCTTAGTTTTAGAAACCCAAGGCAAGATTGTCGGCTATGCTACCCTTGGCCCAAACAGGGTATCAGCTCTGCCCCAAGAGGGGGAGGTATATGAACTGTACTTAATGCCCGAATACCAAGGCATTGGTTTGGGTAAAAAACTCTTTCTTGCTGCCCGCCGTGAGCTCGTTCATCTTGGCATGCGCGGAACGGTTGTTTGGGTATTAGAGGATAACGACCCAGCCAACCATTTTTATCGCAATGCAGGTGGCAGTGATATTGCTGAAGGGAATGAAACCTTCAACGGCAAAACATTGAACAAGCTGGCTTTTGCTTGGAATTAACCCAGTAATTTATAGATCATCTAGAATAGATTGATCACCAACCGTGCGACAGTTGTGTTTAAAAAGATTTGCAATGCACTGATTCCCAATAAAAGTACGATTGGCGAGAGGTCTATGCTCCCCAAATTTGGCATGAAACGGCGAATGCGTGTCAGCAGTGGCTCTGTAGCATCATGAATGAAAGAGCCGATTGCACGAACAGCCTGATTGCCAGGATTCACGACATTAAATGCATAAAGCCAAGACAGAACTACGCTGGCGATAACAATCCACCAATAGATATTGAGGACTGAATTTAGAATATAAAATATAGCTTGCATGTCGTGCTCCTGAGTATCAATCCATCACATATGCGCTGTTGCCTAAAACCTCAAGCAGGAGAGCGATTATATTTCCACCAAACGATCGTCGAGTTCATTAAGTTGGCCTTTTTGTGGGGGGAAATGTTGGGCCAACAAACCACCTGCTTGTTCTATGGCGTCCACAAAACCATTAGCCACTTCTCCCTTTGCTGCATGTTGCACCAAAGTTGCGACCATTTCATCCCACTCAAATTGTTCAACCTTCTCGTTGATTCCTGCATCCGCGACCACTTCCGCATAGTGCTCGGCCAAGGAGACAAAGAGCAACACGCCGCTTCTTTCCGAAGTTGTATGAATGCCGTGAGCCATAAATTGGCGGACAGCGTTATGAGACGCACGGCGGTAGGAGATGGATCGCGGAACAAAGATCAACCGCAATGCTGGGTAGAAATGAAACAAAATCATGAAGAAGGCAAAGCTAGCAAGTTGTGCCAAAGCCAATGCTATCGGCGTGATCGGAAATTCAAGGAAACTCATGGCCACTGCGAGTAGGAAACCAAGCAACAGCGCCCAGAGAGCCGCCATGAATCCTGCTACATAAAAGTAATCATCACTTTGATGGGCGACAACGGCGTAAACTTCACCCGAAGTCTTTTTCTCGACCTTGCGAATTGTCGCTGTTATCCGTGCATGATCATCCTCAGTCACATTATGCAAGGCTTGCTCACTAATCTTTGTCACTACCATCCTCCTGAGGAGCCGCCGCCGCCAAAGCTACCGCCGCCGCCACTAAATCCACCACCGCCACTTGACCAGCCACCGCCACCACCGCCACCAAAGCCGCCACCATGGCGACTATGGGTGCGCTTGGGTTTGGGGGCATTAGGTCCAGCGTCCATCCCCAACCAACGATAATGACCGGGTTTAATTTCACGACCAAACCTACGAACCAAGATGCTGGTGAAGACGCTACCAAAAGCGATCATCGCCCACAGAGCGACCATTAACAAAACAGACCAGCTAAATTCTGGATCGCCCTTTTTGCGTTTTGAGCGCTTTTTCCATTGTGCATAGGCCGCTTCATCCGCCTCTAACACCTCAATTATTTGTCCAGCACCGGCCACAATACCGCCGTTGAACAAACCTTTTCTAAACAATGGTTTGATTGTTGCATTGATAATAAAAGAAGAGATGGCATCGGTGAGCGTGCCTTCAACTCCATAACCAGTATCGATGCGTATTTTTCGATCTGCTTTGGATATCAGCAAAAGCACACCATTATTTTTATCTTTTTGACCCAGTGCCCAAGTCCGTGCAACCCGCAAACTATAATCTTCTAAGGCCTCCCCGTTGAGGGAAGGGATTGTTAATACGACCACTTGATTCCCAGTTTTCTCCTCGTGGGCGCGCAATTGTGCAGTGAGCTTGGGCTCCCAATCAGCAGCGATCATATTTGCCAAATCCACCACCCTCCCGGTTAAGGTCGGGACAGGTTTTTGCGATTGCGCAAAACCGCTCGTCGCAAACAAGAGCACCCCAAAAAGGGCGCCAATAATCGAAAGCAAGCGAGGGGAGCGGACGGTCATGTGGACTTAGTTATCAAATTTAACTTTTGGTGTGACGGTTTCCTCAGGTGCCACATCGAAGGTCGCCAAGGGATCATTTTGCGGATACATCCAACTGCGCCACCAGCGACCGGGAATCGTCTTTAGCTCAGTATTATAAAGCCTTACAGCTTCAATGTAATCACGCCGCGCGACCCCAATACGGTTTTCAGAGCCTTCCAATTGCGATTGAAGGGCCAAGAAATTTGCCCCCGATTTAATATCCGGATAACGCTCGACGGTGACTAGAAGTTTTGAAAGTGCTCCAGACAATTTGCCCTGATTGTCCATGAACTGTTTTACCAAATCAGGGTTATTGAGCATCTCTGGAGTGACTTGGATGCTGGTTGCTTTAGCACGGGCTTCTATTACTGAAGTCAACACGTCTTTTTCTTGGGCAGCAAAGCCTTTCACGGTTTCCACCAAGTTGGGGATCAAATCAGACCGACGCTTATACATATTCAAAACCTGCGACCATTTGGCCTTGGCATTTTCTTCGTAGGTTGGAATATTGTTAATTCCGCAAGCAGAAAGAAAGGAAGCAACAAACATGATCAACACGGCACGGCTGAGCAAACGAAAAGAGTTTGGGGTTGCAAGGGAAGAAATCATGGCTGGTTTACCTCAGTGGAATAATTTAAACTGAATATAGGGAACAATTCTATGATTTACCAGAATGGAAAAACAAATGATTTCAAGCTTCAATCAAGGCTGCTAAGCAAGTGATGCCTCAGAAAAAACCTGCCATCATTGTTATCTCGAGCCATGTTGTGCGCGGCAGTGTTGGAAACCGCGCGGCAGGGTTTGCGCTGGAAGTCTTGGGCTATCCCGTGTGGCTTGTGCCGACGGTCACCCTGCCCTGGCATCCAGGCCAAGGTGCAGCTGAGCGCATTGTACCACCGGCAAATGAGTTCGCTAGCTTACTCGATAATCTTGCAAATTCTCCAAGACTACCGGAAGTTGGCGCAGTGCTTTCTGGCTATCTTGGGGCTGCAGATCAGGTGATTGCCGTTGCCAAGTTGGTTGATGCGGTGAAGGCAAAAAACAGGCCTGCAATATTTACCCTCGATCCTGTTTTAGGCGATGCACCAGAAGGGGGAACAGGGCGGCTTTATGTACCAAAAGAACAGGCACAAGAAATGAAACAACTGCTCGTTCCTAGGGCAGATATCATCACCCCAAACCCATTTGAAATGGGCTGGTTGGCTGGCTGCAACACACCTTCTAACAACGAAGATTTGTTAAAAGCAGCAAAAACCTTGGGCGTGAAAACAGTTCTTGCAACATCGGCAAGCGCCATGATGCGCGGTAATATCGCCAATTTATTGTTGCACGATGGCAAGGCGCATTTAGCAGAACATCGCGCAGTTGAAGGCCCTTTAAATGGGGTTGGCGATCTTGCCGCCGCTTTGATGCTTGGTAATTATTTGCAAGGCAAAGATGCAACCCGCGCCTTAAAAAAGACATCCGCATCGCTTTGTGAAGTCATGATGCACGCAGCGCGATCTGGCAACGATGAGCTGCCATTAGAATCCAGTACCGGTGCGCTAATCCAACCTAAAATGCCAGTCGAAATGCGAGCGTTGGGTTTAAAGTCATTGTGATGAAACGATGACGCTTTGCGTGGATTAGTTTTTTCCGAAAAACTTGCATTAGGCTCTTAACTCCCCCTGGTGGGGTGGTAGAAACTTGTGACCAATTATATTTCAAAAGACTTATCCCCGCCATTTCCCAACGCCCTATTATACCCTCGCCTAATGGAACGGGGACGTGGCCGATCACCAACGTCATTTCAT
>JAZGFF010000215.1:0-8516 GCA_036479095.1 Rhizobiaceae bacterium
ATTGCGGTAAGTTCGCCTCACCATTTGATATGGAAGAGTTGAGCGAGAACACGATCGTGGTTTCCTCAATATCTAAATCACATGCAGCCCCAGGATTTCGCAGCGGTTGGTGCATCGCGCCTGCTTGGTTCATTGAACGGGTACTGGTGATAGCGGAATCCATTCTTTTTGGCGGTCAACCTTTTATCGCTGATATGACCACCTATGCCCTCAACCATGAAAACGAAACAGCTGATCGAATGAAGGCTTCCTATCAAGATCGAGCTGAACTCTTACTCAATGCTTTTTCAAGTTGTGCTAAGCTTACTCCGCTCATGCCTGCGGCTGGTATGTTCATGCTAATCGATGTTTCTGCAACTGGTCTAAATGGGCAAAATTTTGCCCTGGGCCTATTGGAGCATGGGGTCGCAGTTATGCCAGGTGATGTGTTCGGTCAACAGGCCGAACATCTCATCCGTATAAGCCTGACCGTTACGAATGAAAAGCTAGCAGTGGCTGCACAGCGTATGATAGAGTTTGCTAACTCAAATCAGTAATAATAATGGACAACAAATGAGTGATTTAACCAGTAGTTTTTTCAATGTAACCGTTACCGGGGCAATTGCTCATCTAGAATTGAACCGCCCTGAAAAGGCCAACGGTATGTCGCCCGACTTTTGGGCAGATTTACCTCGCCTTGCAAAAACAATCGGTGGCATGCCCCACATTCGCTGTGTTGTGCTTTCGGCTGTTGGCAAGCATTTTTCTGCAGGAATGGATCTCACCACCCTTGCAGACATACAAAACCTGATGGATGAAGAGCCTGGAAGAGTGGCATTGGCTTTGCGCGATCTCATCACTTACTTACAGCACAGTCTTTCCAGCCTGGAAACTCTTAAAATTCCGGTTATTGTCGTACCCCATGGAGCAACCTTAGGGGCCGCGATTGACCTCATCACCGCTTGCGATATTTGTGTTGCCAGTAGTGATGCCTCTTTTGGCATTGAAGAAATAAATGTCGGAATGGCAGCGGATGTAGGCACATTGCAACGATTACCCAAACTTATTCCCCCGATGATTGTAAAAGAACTAGCATTTACGGGAAGGCGATTTAGCGCCGAGGAAGCCAAGGCCTGGGGATTGGTGAACTCCATCCATAAGGATCAAACATCAGCATTGGAGGCCGCTATGAAGATGGCCAATGAGATTGCCAAAAAATCTCCCCTTGCAATTGCCGGAATTAAACAAGCTATCACCTATGCCCGCGATCATAGCGTTTCAGATTCCTTAAATCAGATTGCCACTTGGAATGGAGGGGTGTTGCGAGCCGAAGAGCTTAAAATTGCCATCAGCGCAAAGATGAGCAAGCAAGAAGCGGTTTTTGCTGACCTTCTAAAAGATGCTGTTTAACAACATGATTAGCGGCGCAAAAGATATTGAGTTCCCTGAGTTGCGCGAAGCTATGCGGGATCTTTGCTCAAGATATCCACTAAAATACCACAGAACCCACGATGGCGAAGAAACCTACCCGATAGAATTTATCGATGCGCTGACCAATGCTGGATGGCTGGCTTCTATGATTCCAGAAAAATACGGTGGGTCCGGATTAGGCATCACTGAAGCATCTATCGTGATGGAGGAAATCAACCGATCGGGTGGAAATGCCGGTCATTGCCATGGTCAAATGTATAATATGTCGACTTTGTTGAAACATGGATCAGACGAGCAAAAGGCCTACTACCTGCCTCGCATAGCGAGTGGAGAATTGCGATTGCAATCGATGGCAGTGACGGAGCCGACCACCGGAACAGACACAACCACACTAAAAACGTCAGCAGTTAAAAGTGGCGATAAATACATTATCAACGGGCAAAAGGTTTGGATATCCCGAGTTCATCAATCGGAACTGATGATATTGCTCGCACGAACCACACCTTTGTCTGAATGCAAAAAGAAATCTGAAGGTCTTTCAATCTTCATTGTCGACCTTAGGGAGGCAATTGATAACGGGCTGACTGTCACGCCGATAAAAAACATGGTGAACCATGCTACTAACGAATTGTTCTTTGATAATCTCGAAATCCCTGCGGCTAATTTAATCGGCGAAGAAGGTAAGGGGTTTAAATATATTCTAGAGGGCATGAACGCCGAGCGAGTTTTAATCGCTGCTGAATGTATCGGTGATGGCTATTGGTTCATTGAGAAAGTGACAAAGTATTCAAAAGAACGGATCGTGTTCGATCGGCCAATTGGCCAAAACCAAGGTGTTCAGTTTCCCATTGCAAAGTCTTTTATCAACGTCGAGGCGGCAAATCTTATGCGCTTTGAAGCCGCTAAAAAATTCGATGCTAACCAGGCCTGTGGAGCTGAGGCAAATATGGCCAAACTGCTGGCTGCTGATGCTTCATGGGAGGCGGGCAATGCCTGCATTCAATTTCATGGCGGTTATGGCTTCGCGACAGAATATGATGTGGAACGAAAATTTCGTGAAACGCGCCTTTACCAAGTGGCGCCCATATCTACCAACTTGATATTAAGTTATGTGGCCGAACATATTTTGGGCCTACCAAGAAGTTTTTAAACTATACTGCCTGCGATACTTGAGCAGAAGGGGTGATTGATGCCAGCAATGCTTGATAAACAAGATTAAGTTCTTGGAATGCTTCCATTGTGCCACCTTGGTCTGGATGTTTTACCATAGCCTGTACACGGTAAGCGCGTTTTAGCTCATCTTCTCCAAAGGGGTGTCGTGGATCAATCCCCATTACCTGCAGTTTTCTTTTACGCTCGTGGGATTCTTGCTGAACTCTCATATCAACCTGAGCTTGTAATTTTTGTTTTTCACGCTCGACTTCCTTTTGAGCTTGAAGCGATTTTTCTTGTATTTTTTGATAGGCTGTGACCTGTTCACGGCGAAATTTTTCTTCCAAGTGAAGCTCACCGGAGCGAATAAAGCGTACACCAATCTCACAGGACTTGCGCCACGCGACAGAAGCGCGTGCGACTAAATCTTCAGAGCGGATAATAAGCAGGATACTATCAGGAACAGCAGAAGGGTTAGCGACGCTCATCCGCGCACCTTGACCATGTAGATCGCGCACCGTGCAAGGCATCACCAGATCAGCACCGTCAATACAAATTGATGCTGTTTTAGTAATGGAGACACGTTCCTCACGGTCTATGATCTTTTTTGGCACTCCCATACCCGGTCTTCTGATAGATGGACTAAACAATTTACCTTATCATCCCCGATTGGTAGAATATGGCTGTAATCTTCGCATATATTTATTAATCGGAGATTTACTGATGGGAGTACAATTAGACTTTATTAACCATGGGCTTAGTGGGTTATATTCTCATCAGTGTATGAAATTATAGAGAATGGTGGAGCTAGACGGAATCGAACCGACGACCTCTTGCATGCCATGCAAACGCTCTACCAATTGAGCTATAGCCCCGTACCATGATGCTGTTATGCTTAGCACAGGTGTCGAAATTCTTCCAACGGACAGTCTCTTACAAAAGCAATCTCTTTATGACAAGAGTTTTGTGAATACGCGGTATTGCGATTTCAAATATTGTAAGCCTTCTCATGCGAATTTGATTAAGAATCGTCCTTGTCGTCTTTAGAAATCGGTACAATGTCAGCGAGATTGTCGTTGTCATCATCATCTTCAAGAAACGGGCCGTCAGCCTGCTCATCGTCATCATCACCTTCCGTTTCTAATTCCGGAATGTCGCTGGGCACTTCTTCATCCGTCGTGTTGTCGCCGTCAACGGTTTCCGTTTCTTCAACTTCTGCATCATCAAGGCTGATGATTTCTGGGCCATCCACCTCGGCATCGTCATCATCATCATCATCATCATCTTCTGTTGATTCAGCCGCCGTTGCCTCTTTATCTTTTGATTCTTTCTCAGGTTCAGGCTTGGCTTTTGAAGCTTCCTCAGCCACCACAAACGGTGATGCGCATTTTGGACAAATGATTGGATCGCGATTAAGATCATAGTATTTTGCTGCGCAGCTGGGGCACAAACGTTTTTCGCCAAGTTCAGGTCTAGCCAAGGGTCTGCCTCGTAGTGTTGATAATAGGTTGATAACAGGAGGTTGAAATATTCAACCTTGATTAGCGTGAGGGTCTACCCCCCGTTTGCATCGCTGTCAAAGGGGTATTTAATACAAAATCAAAACTAACGGTTGATGGTGACAAAAACAACAACCCATTCTATAGTGATTAGGCCTTTTGAAGAGCCTTCAAACCTTTAACCAACGTAAATTTATGACCTCCCCTATTCATGACCACAAACCGGTGCCCATGACGAGCGCACGGGTATCTAAGCTTTGCGGAACTATTTCCGTTCCTGGAGATAAATCGATATCTCATCGTGCCCTTATACTTGGGGCCATCGCCGATGGGCAAACCACAATTCATGGCCTGCTGGAAGCAGATGATGTGATGGCAACTGCCAAAGCCATGGGCGAACTGGGGGCTACAATCCGCCAAGAAAACGATACTTGGTCGGTTGATGGCATGGGAAATGGAGCGCTTCTTCAGCCTCAGGAGCCCCTCGATTTTGGTAATGCGGGGACGGGGTCGCGATTAACGATGGGCCTTGTTGCTGGTTATGATTTTCCTGTCACCTTTGTTGGGGATGCCTCTCTCTCAAGCCGTCCTATGGGGCGCGTGTTAAACCCGTTGCGCGAAAGTGGCTTACAAATTGAAAGCGCTGGGAAAGCAGAGCAAGATTTATTGCCTCTTACGACCCACGGGGCACCGCTACCTCTGCCTATCACTTATAGGGTTCCTGTTGCATCCGCCCAAGTTAAATCTGCTATCTTATTGGCCGGATTAAATATCGCAGGCGTCACAACGGTAATTGAACCAGTAATGACGCGGGACCATACCGAAAAAATGTTGTCGGGGTTTGGGGCGGATATAACAGTTTTGACCGATGAAAATGGTGCGCGTACTATTAGCCTTGTAGGTCAAGGTGATTTACAAGCACAGGATATCACGGTTCCTGGGGATCCCTCCTCAGCAAGCTTTGCTCTCGTTGCGGGTCTGATTGTTCCAAATTCGGATATCAGCATTGAGGGGGTGTTGTTAAATCCCACTCGCACTGGGCTGTTTGATACCTTGATTGAGATGGGGGCTGATCTTACCATTAGCAACCAACGTACAAGTGGCGGTGAGGAAATTGGCGATGTCCGCGTGCGTAGCTCTCTTTTAAAGGGCGTAGTTGTACCAGCGGAGCGGGCTCCATCCATGATCGATGAGTATCCTGTGCTCGCTGTCGCTGCCGCATTTGCAGAAGGTGAAACGCACATGCTCGGCCTGCATGAACTGCGGGTTAAAGAATGCGATCGACTCAATGCAACAGTTGAGGGTTTAAAGGCCAACGGTATCCATTGCACTGAAGGGGAAGAAGATTTGCGGGTTATAGGCGGGGCTGTAAAAGGCGGTGGGATAGTGAAAACGCACCTCGACCACAGGATAGCAATGGCCTTCTTGGTTATGGGTATGGCATCTGAAAAACCTGTCAGGGTTGATGATACTTATATGATCAACACGTCTTTTCGAGAATTTGTTCCGTTAATGAGCAAGTTAGGGGCAAATCTCACGTGATCACACTGAAATTCAAGCGATTAGGGCATTCAAAAGGGCTTCCCCTACCCGCCTATGAAACCGCAGGCGCGGCTGGCCTTGATTTACGTGCTGCCGTCCCTGAGGGAGAGCCAATGACCCTAATGCCAGGAGAACGCGCGCTGATACCCACTGGTCTTGCCATAGAGCTTCCTCCACGCCATGAGGGGCAAGTCAGGCCTCGCTCTGGCTTGGCGCTAAAATTTGGCATTAGTCTAATCAACGCCCCTGGCACAATTGACGAAGATTATCGTGGTGAAATTAAAATCCCACTGGTTAATCATGGGCAGGAACCATTTGAAATCACCCGTGGCATGAGGGTTGCGCAAATGATCGTTGCTCCTATTGTTCAAGTTACAATAGAAGAGGTTGAGACTTTGAATGAGAGCCTGCGAGGAAGCGATGGGTTTGGTTCGACAGGCTCAGATAAGAGCCGTTAAAGCCTAAACAACCGCCACCCTATTTCCTAGTAATAAAATAGGTTTCAAATTAGATTTTAGAGACCGAAACGCCTATATTAATCTCAATTAATAACACCGATTCGGTGTGGTTCGTTTTTGGATGCTTTTCATGTCAGATAATCAAAATAACAGCGAAGATTATGGTGCTGATTCAATCAAAGTGCTCAAAGGATTGGATGCAGTTCGTAAACGTCCGGGGATGTATATTGGTGATACGGATGACGGTTCTGGCCTTCACCACATGGTCTACGAAGTCGTAGACAATGGCATTGATGAGGTGCTGGCTGGCCATGCTGATCGTGTTACGGTGACCATCAATGCGGACGGCTCAGTAACCGTTACTGATAATGGACGTGGCATTCCTGTTGACATCCACAGCGAAGAAGGAATTTCTGCTGCCGAAGTTATCATGACTCAGCTCCATGCTGGTGGGAAATTTGATCAGAATTCCTATAAGGTTTCAGGCGGCTTGCACGGGGTTGGTGTATCCGTGGTGAATGCACTTTCTGTCTCGCTCAAATTGCGCATTGCGCGCAAAGGAAATTGGCATGAAATCTCATTCACCCACGGGGTAGCTGATGATCGTTTGCAAACTCTGGAGGATGCTGGTGATTATTCTGGTACAGAAGTTACATTCATGCCCTCAAGCGAGACATTCACAAATATTAATTTTGAATTTGAAAGACTTGAACACCGCCTGCGTGAATTGGCCTTTTTGAACTCAGGCACGAGGATTGTCCTTACTGATGCGCGCGGTTCTGAGGTAAAGTCGACTGAGCTATATTATGAAGGCGGGTTAGAAGAGTTTGTTCGCTATATTGATCGCGCCAAAACCCCATTGATCGATAACCCGGTTTACTTAATGTCTGAAAGGGATGGCATTACCGTTGAACTGGCCCTGTGGTGGAACGATAGCTATAATGAGAGCGTTTTGTGTTTTACCAACAACATCCCACAGCGGGACGGAGGCACCCATATGGCTGGCTTCAGAGGTGGGTTGACCCGTCAGGTGACTGGTTATGCTGATGCTTCTGGCGCCATGAAGAAAGAGAAGATTTCTCTCACCGGTGACGATTGCCGCGAGGGGCTAACCTGCGTCCTGTCCGTTAAAGTACCAGACCCGAAGTTCTCATCTCAAACCAAAGACAAGTTGGTTTCTTCCGAAGTGCGGCCTGTTGTCGAAAGCCTCGTCAATGAAACATTGAAAGAATGGTTTGAAGAAAACCCGGCAGATGCAAAAATCATCGTATCAAAAGTTATTGAAGCCGCCTCAGCGCGGGAAGCGGCAAAGAAGGCTCGTGAGTTAACTCGACGCAAAGGGGTGCTCGATATAGCCTCGCTCCCTGGTAAATTGGCCGATTGTCAAGAACGCGATCCGGCTAAATCAGAAATCTTTATTGTCGAGGGCGATTCAGCCGGCGGTTCTGCTAAACAAGGCCGTGATCGTAAAAACCAGGCCATCCTGCCCCTACGCGGTAAAGTGCTGAATGTGGAGCGTGCTCGGTTTGATAAAATGCTCTCCTCAGAGCAGATTGGCACGTTGATAACTGCCCTTGGTACAGGCATCGGCAAAGACGAATTTAACATCGAGAAAGCCCGTTACCATAAAGTTATCATTATGACGGACGCAGATGTCGACGGGGCGCATATTCGCACCCTGTTGCTCACCTTCTTCTTCCGCCAAATGCCTGAACTAATCGAACGCGGTTACCTCTACATTGCCCAACCGCCACTCTACCAAGTAAAGCGTGGGAAGTCTGGCCAATATCTCAAAGACGAAGAGGCAATGGAGAACTATCTCATCGAGGGCGGCCTAGAAGAAGCAACCCTCAACTTGGCCTCTGGCGAAGTTATGGCGGGGGCAGACCTGCGCGAAGCTGTTGACCGCGCTTTGCAAGTGCGTGGCCTTTTGAACGGATTACACACCCGTTACGACCGTGGCGTTGTTGAGCAGCTGGCTATTGCTGGCGCCCTTAACGCTGATCTAATGTCTAACAGCAACGATGCATCGGGGGCGGCTGAATATGTGGCCAAGCGTCTTGATGCCGTTGCCGAAGAAACGGAGAAAGGTTGGACCGGCGAGTTGCACCAAGAGGGTGATGGCGAGTTCACCCTTCATTTCTCCCGCGTTGTGCGCGGTGTAAAAGAAGTTCATGTTATTGATCATGCGCTGATCGGTTCTGCCGATGCTCGTGCCCTAGATGGCTTCGCGACCCACCTACAACCGATATACGCCAACCCCTCCAAGCTTATCCGACGCGACTTAACCACGGACGTTTATGGCCCCCGCGACTTGCTATCCGCTGTATTTGCAGCTGGGAGTAAAGGCATCTCAACCCAACGTTACAAAGGGCTCGGGGAAATGAACGCTGAACAATTATGGGAAACCACCCTCGACCCTGACGCACGCACCTTGCTTCAGGTGCAGGTCAAA
>JAZGFF010000216.1:0-16989 GCA_036479095.1 Rhizobiaceae bacterium
TTGGCATCATTTAAGTGACGTCGCATCCATGACATCTCACGCGGCACGGTAGCTGCAGGTGTAACCACAAGATAAGCCGTCTTTGATAAACGCGTAACGGTTACATCTGCCTCAATGCCGCCTCGCTCGTTTAAAAATTGCGTATAAACAATTTTGCCAACTGGAACCGCAACCTCATTTCCACAAATCCGATTGAGAAAACTTTCAGCATCTCGCCCCTCAACTCTAATTTTTCCGAAGGAGCTCATATCGTACATACCGATATTATTCCGCACCGCCTCATGTTCTCGCTTAGAGTTTTCAAACCAATTTTGGCGACTCCAAGAATATTCATACTCTGGCTTTTGGGCTTGATCAGCAAACCAGTTTGCCCTCTCCCATCCTGCCGCTTCACCAAACACAGCTCCTTGAACTTTTAACTGTTCGTGAAACGGTGTGCGCCGAACACCGCGTGCTGTTGCCTTTTGGCGATAAGGGAAATGGTCTGCGTATAAAAGCCCCAAAGTTTCTTTTGAACGTTCATAGAGGAATGTTTTATTGTTCATAAATGGCTGCATCCGTCGTATATCGACATCAGATAAATCAAACGGCGGATAGCCATGTTCCATCCAATGGGCCAATGCCATTCCTGCGCCCCCCGCCGATTGAATACCGATAGAATTAAAACCAGCACATACAAAATAATTTTTCGCCTCCGGCGCCTCCCCTAAATGATAAGCATTATCAGGCGTGAAGCTTTCAGGCCCATTAAAGAAAGTATGAATCCCGGCTTGTTCCAACATCGGCATGCGGTTTACTGCCGCTTCTAAAATCGGTTCAAAATGATCAAAATCTTCAGGCAATTGATCAAAACAAAAATCTTCAGCAATACCTTCCATGCCCCAAGGTTTGGAGAGGGGTTCAAAAGCCCCAAGCAAAATTTTGCCGGCATCTTCTTTATAATACGCACATTCATCTGGCACCCGCAGCACCGGCAATTGAGTCAATTCTGGGATCGCTTCAGTGACGATATAGAAATGTTCACACGCATGGAGCGGGACATTAACCCCCGCCATATGGCCAATTTCACGTCCCCACATACCACCACAATTTACGACAAAATCTGCAACAATCTCACCGCACTCGTCACTCTCATCTCGCTTCCAAGAAACGCCGCTTACCTGTCCATTTTTTTTATGAACAGCAGTGACCTTTATCCCTTCAAACGTTTTTGCTCCCATTTGCCGTGCACCCTTTGCAAGGGCCAAAGCAATGTTAGCTGGATCTGCTTGCCCATCTTCAGGCAGATAAACTGCTCCGACAACATCATCAATATTCAAATGTGGGTATTTCTGCTTCGTTTCGTGTGGTGAAATTTCTTCCACTCCAACACCAAAAGCTCGCGCCATAGACGCTTGACGATACAACTCCTCTTTACGCTCATGAGTAAGCGCAACGGTTATTGATCCGGTCTGGCGCATGCCTGTGGAAATTCCTGTTTCTGCTTCTAACTCCAGATACAAATCTTTTGAGTATCGAGCTAAACGAGTCATATTTTTTGACGCCCGTAATTGACCAATCAACCCAGCTGCATGCCACGTGGTGCCACTGGTGAATTGTTTACGTTCTAATAAAACAACATCCTTCCAACCCTGCTTCACTAAGTGGTAAGCAACGGAGCAACCAGCTATCCCCCCGCCAATAACAACCGCCCGTGCCTTTGTTGGTATCGATTTAAGGCGATCATTCATGCGCGGATTCTTTCGTTTTTGGGATCCCAAAGCGGTTGGTCTTCTTGAACAACTGCCTTCAATTTTTGGCCATAAATTTCAACCACCAACTCGGTTCCAACGACAGCCAAATCCGCACGTACCATTCCAAGTGCAATTGATTTATTGACCCGGTAACCCCAACCACCAGAAGTAGTTTCTCCAACCACCTTATCTTGATACCAAAGGGTAGACATATAGGGCGCATCAAACTCTTGAGCTTCAACCAGCAAGGTAACAAACCGTTTCTTAATGCCCTGTTGGCGTTCTGATTCCAAAGCAGCTTTGCCTTTAAACTCAGGCTTATCCCACTTAATAAAGCGCTCAAGACCAGCTTCTAAGATTGAATAATCTGTCGATAAGTCGCCCTTCCAAGTTCGGTATGATTTCTCCAAACGTAGGGAATCAAGCGCATACATTCCAAATGGCTTTAACCCATGCGCTTGGCCGGCAACCATGATAGCATCATAAACAACACCGGTATTCTTGTTCAACGTATGAATTTCCCAACCTAATTCACCGGCAAAAGAAACCCGCATCAACAGAACTGGCCTTTTGGCTATTATGGCCTCCTGCCAAGTCAACCAACCAAGCGATAAATTTGCGTTACTCACACTCGACAAGATATCACGAGACTTCGGTCCCGTTAAAATTTGCGTGCTCCATTCTTCGGTTTTATCGATAAGTTTTATGGAACCATCTTTTGGCAGATGTTTTTCCAACCAATCACGATCATGCCATTGTGCCCCAGCTGCCGTAATCAAGATTAGTTTTTCTTCCTCAACACGCATCAACGACATTTCAGTCATGATGCGCCCTTTATCATCGGCAAAATACCCCAATCCCAAGCGGCCAACACGAGGTACAATTCCCGTTATCATTGAGGATAACCATTCAACAACTCCAGCACCCGCTAACTCAAATCGTGAAAACCCGGGTAAATCTAAAATACCAGCAGCATCACGCACCGCTTCGCATTCTTTTTTGATGCGTGGTGACCAGGGCCCTTGACGTTTCCAGGTTTGGGTTGCTTGCTCCCCTGTATCATCCCCTTCTTGAGCATACCAATTTGCCCGCTCCCAACCATTATAAGCCCCCATCACACCGCCTTTTGCTATCACCCGTTCATGCAATGGAGATAATTTCTTGTCCCGGCCTGCCACCCATTCATGTCGGGGGAAGTGCATGGCATATTCATGACCATAGACCTCCATACCCTTTTGATTGCAGTAGTCTTGATCGCAAAATTCTGTGAACCGACGAGGGTCAACCGCCCACATATCTTGCTCCGTAGATCCTTCGGTTATCCATTCGCTAAGGATTTTCCCTGCACCGCCCCCTTGGCAAATACCAAAAGTAAAAACACACGCTTCAAAAGCATTCACCACTCCAGGCATTGGCCCAATAAGCGGGTTCCCATCTGGTGTGTATGGGATGGGGCCGTTGATTACTTTATTGACGCCAACAGTACCCAAAAGAGGAACCCGAGCCATGGCGTCTTCTATGTGCCATTCAATGCGCTCCAGATCGTCGGGGTAGAGCTGAAACGAAAAATCTTCAGGCATTGGATCATCAGAAGTCAACCAGTGACCTTTGCAATTTCCCTCATAGGGGCCAAGATTCAACCCATTCTTTTCCTGGCGTAAATAATAGGATGAATCTACATCGCGCAGCAGAGGCAGTTTAGCGCCGCTCTTTTCGCTCCAGTCTTTTAATTCAGGGATTTCATCTGTAAGCAAATATTGATGACTCATGGTCATCATCGGTAACTGGCGACCGCCGAAAGGCTTAAACCACTCAGCAACCCGTTGTGCATAATAGCCCGCTGCATTAACTACAAATTCACAGTTGATTTCCCCTTCAACCGTTTCGATGACCCATTCATCATTCTCACGACGCACCCCTGTTGCTGGACAAAATCGAACAATTTTTGCACCTAAATCCCTCGCACCCTTTGCCAAAGCTTGAGTTAGTTGAGCCGGATCGATATCCCCATCATAAGGGTCGAATAACCCCCCTTCTAAGTCATGGATTTCTAGAAATGGGTAGCGTGATTTTAAATCATCAACCCCAAGTAATTCGATATCCATGCCCTGATGACGACCCATACTTTGCACCCGAGCAAACTCTTGCATCCGCTCACTAGAATGGGCCAACCGTAAGGAACCCGTGACGTGATAATTCATCGGGTAGGAGACTTCTTCTGCTAAACCACGATAAAGTTCAGCTGAATAACGCTGCATATTCATCACCGCCCATGAAGATGAAAAAGTTGGGACATTGCCAGCCGCATGCCAAGTTGACCCTGCGGTTAGCTCATTTTTTTCGAGCAGAACACAATCCCGCCAACCAGCCTTAGCCAAGTGATAAAGGCAAGAAACTCCCACCACACCGCCGCCAATGATAACCACCCGTCCATGGGAAGGGAGTTTTGTTTTTGGTTGCTCACTCATCCAGCTCCATCCTTCAATTCAATATACGGGTGGGCTTACCACCCACAGAACAACCGCAATCTCTTCACTTGGGTTTTTCCAGCGATGGGGCTTGTGATCAAACCGAAAAGAATCTCCGGCCTCTAATTCAAAACACTTACCGTCTATCCAAATATCGAATTTTCCTGAAACAACATAGCCAGCTTCTTCTGTTTCACGCAAAATCTCTTCCTGCAATTCTGATCTTGGCTGAAATTCAGAGCGAAATATTTCAAATGAGCCTCCCAAGTCAGGGGACAAAAGTTCCTCTACTATCCCTGTCTCACGAGTACCCAATACCCGTCGTTGGTTGCCCCGGACAATCAATCCTCGCTCTTCTTCGTTTTGATTCTCATTGGTAAAAAACCAACTGGTTGGAACATCAAGGGCTGCCGAGATTGCTCGTAAATCGTCAATTGAAGGAGAGGATAGGCCACGCTCCACCTGAGAGATAAAGCCAACGGAACGGCCAACTTGTATAGCCAACTCATTGAGAGTTAGTCCGCGTGTTTTACGTAAACCGCGCACATCATTGCCAAGCGCCTCTGCGCCCAAATCTTGCTGAATGATTTCAACCTGCTGGCCCATAACTTTTCTCCTACGAATAGCAGGAAAGAATAATTTCGTGAAAAAATCAAGCAATATTTCATAGCCGATGATTTTTCTTTATATATTTCACGAAAAATCATGCTAGGTTCAATATCCTGCGGTGCAAACCCGTAAATAATAAGCGAACGCGAGTGAGTAACAACCATGAGTCATGCAACAATTGTCAATGAGACAATAAACTCACGCCATTCTATTCGCGCCTATTTGCCTAAGAAAATTCCGCGCGAAACAATCGAGAATATATTAGCGGTAGCCGCTCGCGCACCATCAGGCACAAACATGCAGCCCTGGAAAGTCTATGTCGCAACGGGTAACACCCTTAAGAAACTAACCAATGCAGTCATGAGCGCGCACAATGATCCAGACTTTACGCGTGAAAACACCTATAAATATTATCCTGAAAAATTCCCTGAGCCGTATCTTTCACGGCGCCGCGCAATCGGCTGGGAGCTCTACGGATTGTTAGATATCAAGAAAGGTGACAAGCTCAAAATGCACAGCCAACTCGGGCGCAATTATTCATTCTTTGATGCGCCTGTTGGACTGATGTTTACCCTCGACAATCAACTCGAAATCGGCTCCTGGCTTGATTACGGCATGTTCTTGCAAAACATCATGATAGCTGCGCGTGGGCATGGCCTAGACACCTGCCCACAAGCAGCCTTCGCTCCATACCATCGGGTTATTCGCCCCATACTAAACATCCCTGAACAGGACCTCGTAATTTGTGGTATGGCTCTTGGCTATGCTGATCAAGAAGCTATCGAAAACACATTAATCAGCGAACGAGCGCCGCTCGATGAATTCGTGAGCTTTCTGGATTAAACAGCTAACTCCGAATAGGCGTTAAGTACGGCAGCGCCCATTTCTCTTGTACCAACCTCTTTCATACCTTCGTTCATTATATCGCCAGTACGCAAACCATCATCTAAAACCTTTGCAATGGCGGCCTCCAGACGATCTGCCTGTTCCACCATCTCAAATGAATAGCGTAAGCACATTGCCAAAGAGGAAATCATTGCAATCGGGTTTGCCGCACCTGTGCCAGCAATATCGGGGGCTGAGCCATGCACCGGCTCATAGAGTGCCTTACGTTTAGCGCTTACTGGGTCAGGGGCACCCAATGAAGCCGATGGCAACATACCAAGAGAGCCCGTCAACATTGCAGCAATATCTGACAACATATCGCCAAACAAATTATCCGTGACAATCACATCAAACTGTTTTGGCCAACGCACCAATTGCATGCCACCCGCATCGGCGAGCATGTGCGAAAGATCAACATCTTCATAACCTTTTTTATGGGTCTGAGTAACCACTTCATTCCACAGTACGCCAGATTTCATCACATTGCGTTTTTCCATCGAACACACTTTTTTATTGCGGGTTCTGGCCAATTCAAAAGCCATCGCTGAAATCCGCTCAATTTCATAAGTATCATATACTTGCGTATCAATGGCGCGTTTTTGTCCGTTTCCTAGGTCAGTTATTGATTTTGGCTCGCCAAAATAAACTCCGCCGGTAAGCTCGCGCACAATCAAAATATCAAGACCTTCGACCACCTCTTTTCGTAATGACGAAGAATCAGCCAATGCTGGATAGCATATTGCCGGGCGCAAATTTGCATATAGCTCCATATCCTTACGCAACCTTAACAAGCCTGCCTCGGGGCGTTGATCATAGGGAACTTCGTCCCATTTTGGTCCACCAACAGCGCCAAATAGAACAGCATCACTAGCCATTGCAAGTTTCATATCAGCATCTGAAATGGCTTCTCCATGGGCATCATAAGCTGCACCCCCAACCAGACCTTGCTCATACTCAAACCCAGCATCTTCTGTTTCATTCATATAATCGAGTATGATTTGAACCTCGCTCATTGTTTCAGGACCAATGCCATCACCAGGTAGAAGAAGAAGTTTACGAATTGCCATTATAATATCCTGTCATGGTCGTCGGGTCAGTTAGCACTAAGCGAGCACCGACGGCTAAAATCTAACGGTGGCTTAACCCCATGACGCAAGTTTTTCAAGGTAATCGAGTAATGAAAATTAGGCCCCAGCTATTCGGCTTTATTGCAACATCACTGGTTATGCTCTCTCCTAGCGAAAGCGCAGAAACTCCAAAGTTTTCGTTGCCTCTCAATTGCGACAAACACAATTGTTTTTTGCAAAACATGATGGACCTAGATCCAAGCCCAAAACGACGTGACCCGTTTTGTACAGCCCGCACCTATAATGGACATAAAGGAACCGATATTCGTGTTCGAGATATCCCAACAATGCAAACAGGCGTGCCCGTATTGGCCATGGCAAATGGAATTGTCTTGCGTTCCCGTGATGGCGTCAAGGACAAGTTGGTAGAAACCAAAGCAGACCGCGATCGTCTAAAAAATATGGAGTGCGGCAACGGTATGGTGATCGATCATGGAAACCATGGCGGCCATCAATGGAGTACTCAAATCTGTCATCTGGCCGAAGGAAGCTTACGAGTAAACAACGGTGACCGGGTGCATCGAGGTCAAATCATTGGCGCTGTTGGCCTTTCAGGTGTTACCCAATTTCCCCATGTGCACGTCAGCTTACGAAGAAACAACAAATTGCTAGATTGGCTCACCGCAACCATCCCCTCAAAACTGGCACCGACAAAGTGCAGCCAGCAATATTCTCCCACCCTGCTCACCTCCAAGGCCCTTGCCTCTCTTGAGGGGATGAACAATCCGTTGTTAAAATCAGGGTTTTCAAACCTTGCACCCAACAATAATCTTGTCATGAGGGGCTTGCCTCCTGCTACCACGAAGGGGCCTTTGATTTTCTATGGCCAGTTTATGAACCTCGAAAAAGGGGACACCATTACCCTTGTCATTAAAGAGAAAAATCTTGTGTACGCCAGACAAAAAACAAAACCACTAACAAGGCCAAAGGCTGTTTTCACCGCCTATGTTGGTCGCAAACGAAAATTGCACAAAGGACAAGTATTCCTAGGTTATACCGAGTTATGGCGGAATGGCGCTCTGTTGTTTAAAAGCCCCCCTGTTAAAATTCGCTTTTAATTCATCAATAACTCTAAGTATTCAACCGCCGCTCCACAGCCCTCAATCCAAGACTCAACAGAACAGTTAAAAACAAATATATCAGGGCAACAATTGTATAGGTTTCAAAAAACCGGAAAGACCCAGCCGCATATACCTTTCCCATTTGAGTAAGGTCAGCAACTCCAAGAACCGAAACCAGAGATGAATCTTTTACCATCGCGATAAAATCATTCCCCAATGGTGGCATTATAATGCGCAATGCCTGAGGGAAAACGATGAACCGAAATCGATGCCAGCGTCCAATTCCAAGAGCTTGTGCTGCTTCTAGTTGCCCTTTGTCTATGGCCTGAATCCCGGCTCTAAATATTTCAGAAATAAACGCAGAATAACCAATCATCAATGCAATAGATGCGCGCCAAATTAAGGGAAAATCACGTACTGTCATTTTATCGATAATTTCGTTTTCAATGAGAGGAGCGGTAACAAAATTCCAAAACACCACAAAAGAAGGCGCAGCAACGAAAGCCACATAAAAAAGGAGCACCAGCATGGGGATGCCGCGAACCACCTCGACATAGAATCGGGCAATTTGCCGCATTATCAATGACTTAGAAAGAGCCATGATGGCGATCAAAAGACCAAACGCAGATGCTAGGAAAAATCCTACAAGTGTAACAAACACCGTAATGTACAAGCCCTTACCGACTGCATTGAGTATTTGTGTATAAAGCTCACTCGATGCGATCAAAAAGACTGCTATGGCACCAATGATGCCAATACCAACCAGCCAATAGGGAAAATCGCTATCTGAGGAAGAAGCTGGTGCGCTCATCGAACAAGCACACCAAATTTAGGTTCATTTGCCAAATTTATAATCAAGGAACCACTTTTTATTGAGTTTTTCAATTGTCCCGTCAGCTTTCATTGAAGCTATAGCCTTGTTAATTGAAGGTACAAGATCAGAGCCTTTTGGAAAAATAAACCCGAAATCTTCTGTACCCAACGGTCCGCCAATGATTTTCAATTTACCTTTTGAGGCACTTACATAGCCCTTACCTGCGGTACCATCCGTAAGCACCACATCCACATCTCCGGTTTTTAGAGCCTGAACCTGCGCACCGAAGGTTTCAAATAATTTTATCCTTGGATTTTGTTCATTGCCATCAAGCACATTATACACAGCAACATAAAACGGAGTTGTGCCAGCCTGGGCACCAACCAAACCATCATTAACCGTCTTAAAACTTGCAGCATCTTTGAAGCGATTTTCATCACCGCGTACCAGCATAAACATTTCAGAACGCATATACGCATCAGAGAAATCTACTTTCTCTTTCCGCTCATCTTTGATGGTAATACCGGTCATACCCATATCGTATTGACCCTTAGAGACAGCTTGTATCATCGCATCCCATGAAATGTTTTGATATTCAACGACCAAGTTCAACCGCTTTGCGATTTCCGCCACCGCATCATATTCCCACCCAATGGCATTACTCGTTTTTGGATCTACAAATTGTAAGGGCGGGTAAGCATTTTCTGTAACAATTACGATTTTCTTGGCGTTAAGGTTAGGCAAATCTGCAGCAAGAGACGGAGAATAGAATGCAAAAACACTCAACAAAAACAAAGTAACAAATGAATATATACGCATGATTTAATCTCACTGATGAACACTGAGATCAAGTCTGACAAAGCATTTACAAAACTTCAAGCTTTATTCATCAAAACAAAGAAAAAGGCGCCAGTGTTTGAACCAGCGCCTATAATAATTCTAATATTTTATCGAGTGGAGTTTACTCTTTTACTGCTTCTTCTACAGGCTCTGCTGCTGCCTTTTCTGCGGCGGCGGCTTCATCTGCTGCCTTTGCTGCGGCAGCATCTTCTGCTGCTTTCTCCGTGGCCAAAGCTTCTGCTGAAGCAATTTTTTCTGCCTCAAGCCTTTCTTTTTCCGCTAGGAATGCAGCCCGTTCCGCCTCATTCAATTTCTTGGATCGAACACCAGTGTTTTCAATGATACGGGCTGATTTACCACGGCGTCCGCGCAAGTAATAAAGCTTCGCACGACGGACACGGCCACGGCGAACAACTTCCACATCTTCAACCAATGGAGAGTAGAGTGGGAACACCCGTTCCACCCCTTCCCCATAGGATATTTTACGAACGGTAAAGCTCTCATTGATCCCGCGTCCCTTACGGGCAATGCAAACGCCTTCATAGGCTTGGATACGGGTTCGTGAACCTTCGGTAACGCGCACAAGTACACGGACTGTATCACCGGGGGAAAATTCTGGGAGTTTACGTTTTGCTTCAATAGAAGCTGCTTGCTCGGCTTCGAGCTGCTCGATGATATTCATCTTATTTAACCTTTTCTTCACGCCGTCGCCGCCACATTATAAGGCATTTAACGCATCGCTGTTTGTTGTTCGTCAGCCAGAGCGCCACATCTAACACTGTCACAAGACTTTCATCCTGCCAGCCACTAGATCATCTTAACTTTATAATTAAAGATGAGGGCGTATTCACCAATCATTCGGTTTTTTCGAATTCGAGGGTGCTTTAGGCCATAATTTAGCTTTTGTCCAGCAGGTCAGGCCTTCTTTTTCTTGTTAAAGCAATACTCTGTTCTCGGCGCCATTCATCTACCTTTTTATGATTTCCGCCAGTTAAAACATCAGGAATATTCAAACCTTCCCAATCAGCCGGCCTAGTATAGTGAGGATGCTCTAGCAGACCATCTTCAAAACTTTCAAACTCGCCGGAATTCTTGTTACCCATGACCCCGGGTAAAAGCCTAACGATGGCATCGAGTAGCACAATCGCTGCCACTTCACCCCCAGATAATATGTAGTCTCCAATCGAGACCTCTTCTAATTGGCGCCCCTCTATCACCCGTTGATCAACCCCCTCAAAGCGGCCACAAACAATCACCAAGCCTTTACCTTTTGAAAATTCTCTCACCCGTGATTGGGTAAGGGGCGTGCCCCGTGGACTCATCAACAGTCTCGGCCTTTCATCCTCCACGGGAGAAACATGATCTATTGCTTGCCCCAGCACGTCCGCTCGTAAAACCATGCCTGCACCACCGCCTGCTGGGGTATCATCAACATTCAAATGCTTGCCGCTGGCAAAATCTCGAATCTGTGTTGTTTCACAGGCCCAATCGCCACGCTCCAAAGCGCGTCCGGCCAACGAGTGGCCTAATGAACCAGGAAACATATCCGGATAGAGAGTGAGGATGGAGGTGCGAAAAGTCATGCAAGGTCTATAGAGATTATTCGACCAGCTTCAACTGTTTCTCGAACACTTTTAAGACTTGAGAAATTTCCTGCCCCCGTTTCAAGACAACGCCAGATGAGCTTATCACACTGTATGCACCTTGCCGGCGCCCCAGCTTAGGATTCTTTTCTATGGTGTAGAGTGCGGCCTCCCCAGCACCGCGAAAAACAGAAAACACCGCCCGATCCTTTAAATGATCAATCGCATAATCACGCCATTCACCATTTGCGACCTTAAACCCATAAATTCTTAGAATTGCAGAAAGATCACGACGATCAAAGCCTATCTGCGTTGGTTTCACTGGGTTACCTGTCGAGGAAACAATCGTATTGCCAACCCCTGATGACGCAAGCGGCTTACGTGCAGCTAATGAAATTAAATCTGCACTCGTCTTCTTTGAATGACTCAAATAACCCATTGTCGGTACATCTTTGCAAATTCATTTCTTATTTTTATGATTGTGTGACCAATGGCTAACACTTGCAAGTTGTAACATTTAATTTTTTATTCACACCTCGTGAAAGGATGAAACATTCTGCAACACGGATTGATGATTCAGTGGATGAAGTCACAATTAAACCGCATTCCCACCGCCGTTCAGCCTCAATTGAGGTTAAATTTTACCCTATGCCCCGGTTCCCGAGTGTTTCGACCACGCGCCCCGTTCACAGCCCCCCAGCCCCCTGGGGCTCCTGATTGGAACACCAACTACCCTATCCGGGCCATTGCTTCCGCCAAGGAGGCAGCACCTCCTCTTCCCCGGAGCAGGTGCAAAAAATGAGGGTCAATCTCCTTACAGCGAGATTGACCCTCTAATTATTAATTCACAAGATTACCAACAACAGTGGCACCAAGAATTGCCCCTGGAGTCCCAGCGCTCGTAGATTTTTGTAAAATGATAGCGCAAGAATCATACCCCATACGGCGCATTTCTTTGAGCGGTAAAGTGACGTTGAGTTTGCCCTCTTTCATCATTCCCATCATCGACATTTCGCGTACCACATTATGATAGATAACTGTTTTTCCTCGGTTCTCACCACGAAGGATTTTAACACTATGCTGTTTATCAAAATAGACGATCCACAGGGTAGCATCACCTGTTGCAGCATTTACAACCACCTGAATTTTATCGCTGCTTCGCTTAACCGAAATAGGAATCGTGAGTCCTTTTCCAACAGACTGATAACTTGCCATTAAGTTTTCAATCTCATTCTGCCTTGAACCAACAGCATGATTACGCCCGTTAACAACGGCTTGAGGTGTGTAGATACCACGGCGGTTAAAAGAGGTGGCATAGCGACGTTGCCTCTCCGTAAATTCCGCTTTTGAGAAAGTGTCTTTCCAGCCTAAGTAATTCCAGTAATCAACATGGAAAGAAAGTGCGAGAATGTTGTTGGATTTAGCATAACCCGCCAACACTTTATCAGCAGCAGGACAAGAGGAGCAGCCTTGCGAAGTAAACAACTCAACAACCGCCGTAGGTTGTTCAGCAGCCAAGCCTGTAACAGTTGATAGGACAACAAAAGCCGCGCCAATGACTGCATGTTTCAGATTAACTAGTCCAGTTTTCATCCGAAAAATATCCTTACCCTTGTCGCGCTGATTATTCGTAGCACAAAATGACCTTGAACAACCTCACATGCAACTCACTTTAGCGTCACATTGTCTAAATCAAAAAACCGCCCCGGTGTTTCTAATTCAATTACTAGGCAGCTGTTTTGTTCAAGTTCCGCAATACATAATGAAGGATTCCGCCATTGTTGAAATAGTCCAGCTCATCTTCCGTATCAATTCGAGACAATAAGGTGATGACCTTGCTTGTACCATCAGCCATTTCGATACTGGCTTGCATTTCCTGGCGCGGAGTAAGATCAGCCAACCCCTTAATTGTAACTTTTTCTTCCCCAGTGAGCCCCAGGCTTTCCCAATTATCGCCGCCCGTAAAGACCAAGGGCAGAACCCCCATCCCAACCAGGTTGGAGCGGTGAATACGTTCAAAGCTTTCAGAAATAACCGCGCGCACGCCTAGCAGGCGTGTGCCCTTAGCTGCCCAATCGCGTGAAGAGCCCGAGCCATATTCCTTGCCGGCAAAAATTACCAAAGGCACACCCTCTTGCTTGTAACGCATCGCCACATCATACATGGCTCCCTGCTCGCCAGAAGGATAGTGTTTAGAATAACCTCCCTCTACATCATCAAGCATTTGGTTTTTAATACGAATGTTTGCAAACGTACCGCGCATCATCACGTCATGGTTGCCACGGCGCGAACCGTAGGAATTAAAATCTACGGGGCGTACCTGATGTTCGCGAAGATAATCTCCCGCCGGGCTATCGCCCTTAATACCGCCTGCAGGGGATATATGATCCGTGGTGATACTATCTTTAAATAAAGATAAAACCCGCGCTCCGACAACATCTTGAACCGCCTCTGGCTCCATCGTCATACCATCAAAATAGGGTGGGTTCTGGACATAGGTGGAGGTGCTCTCCCAACCATAGGTTTCTCCTTTGCCAGCATTAATTGCCTGCCAAGCTGTATCCCCTTTAAATACATCACCATAGCGCGATAAGAACATATCCCGACTAATGGTTTCGCGCATGATATTAGAAATTTCAGCGCTTGTTGGCCAAATATCAGCAAGGAACACATCGTTTCCATCTTGATCCTGTCCAAGCGCGTCCTTAGCCACATCAACATACAAAGACCCAGCAATTGCATAGGCCACAACTAAAGGAGGTGATGCTAAATAATTTGCCCGTACGTCTGGCGATATACGACCCTCAAAGTTTCGATTGCCAGAAAGCACGGAACAGGCGACCAAATCATTTTTATGAATGACTTCCGAAATTTCTTCCGCCAGGGGCCCTGAATTACCAATACACGTGGTGCAACCATAGCCCACCAAATTAAACCCCATGGCGTCTAACTCTTTAGAAAGGTCAGCTTTATCAAGATACTCGGTAACGACCTGAGAGCCTGGTGCCAATGATGTTTTCACCCAAGGCTTCACGCTCAATCCTTTGGCGCGTGCATTTCGTGCAACAAGCCCTGCGGCAATCAATACCGATGGATTAGAGGTATTGGTGCATGAAGTGATGGCAGCCACCACCACATCTCCGTTTCCTAAATCAAAATCTTTACCTTCAACAGCAAATCGTTCTCCCCGATCCGCTTTACCAAATTCACCCTTCATGGTTTCAACAAAAGCTTTATCAGCCCCTGAAAGATCAATACGGTCCTGCGGTCGTTTGGGCCCAGATATAGCTGGTACAACGTCCTTCAAATTCAATTCAAGCGTCGAAGTAAACACAGGGTTTTCTGCCCCCTTATCGCGCCACATACCCTGTGCTTTCGCATAGGCTTCAACTAGCGCAACGCGATCAGCTTCACGCCCTGTTGAGTCAAGATATTTGATCGTGTCCTTATCAATTGGGAAAAAGCCACACGTCGCACCGTATTCTGGAGCCATATTTGCAATCGTGGCCTGATCTTCAAGCGATAGATTATTCAACCCGGGGCCGTAAAATTCAACAAATTTACCAACAACGCCTTTTTCGCGGAGCATTTGTACAATAACCAACACAAGGTCGGTCGCCGTAATGCCTTCTGCCATCTCGCCTTCTAAGCGAAATCCAATCACCTCTGGAATAAGCATCGTGACCGGCTGTCCAAGCATTGCAGCTTCCGCTTCAATACCACCAACGCCCCAACCTAAAACGGAAAGGCCGTTGACCATTGTGGTATGAGAATCTGTACCCACTAACGTGTCTGGATAAGCAAGCGTTTCACCGTTTTCTTCTTTGGTCCAAACTGTTTGCGCTAGGTACTCCAAATTGACCTGATGGCAAATACCCGTTCCAGGGGGAACAACGCGGAAATTTTCAAATGCCTGCTGACCCCATTTCAAGAATGTATAACGCTCTCCATTGCGCTCATACTCCCGTTCAACATTCTTTTCAAAAGCGGTCGAGGCACCAAAGTAATCCACCATCACAGAGTGATCAATGACCAGATCAACAGGAACCTGCGGATTAATTGCTGAGGTTTTACCACCTAGATTAGTCGTTGCATCGCGCATCGCAGCCAAATCAACAACAGCGGGTACGCCGGTGAAATCCTGCATCAGTACCCGCGCAGGCCGATAGGCTATTTCCGTTCCAGCTGTGCCTTTATTATCAAGCCAATCGGCAATGGCTTTTATATCTTCGGCTGTGACAGAACGTCCATCTTCAAACCGCAATAAATTTTCTAGCAAAACCTTCAATGAGAAAGGTAATTTTGAGATCCCTTTCAAGCCATTTTTCTCAGCCTCAACTAGGCTAAAATAAACATAGCTTTTGTCGCCAATTGTTAGGGTTTTTTTGCAAGAAAAACTATCGAGTGAAGATGTCATTAAAAGCTCCTGATTGCGAAATCGCGTGTACTACTGAGGTATTAACTTTTGTATAGGCTCAACTATCCATCTCGTCCAGCCACACTAAGGTACACTATTGCATCGGTTTTTATATCAAATGCAAAGAACAGTTTGATAGAAGATCAATTGCCCGTTATAGACAGGAATAATTGATTGCAAAGAAACAACGATGTCTAAACAAAACCAAGAACCCATAGATCCCAAACTCAAAATGGCACTTGAGATGGGGCCGATTATTTTATTTGTCATTACCTATAATTTTGGAGCTCGTATAGCGCCCATGCTCGGGCTGACCGGAATTCTGGAAAAGCCAATATTTCTTGCAACAGCAGTCATCATGGTGGCAACTGCGGTTGCAATAACACTTTCCATGATACTCACCCGCACCGTACCCATCATGCCAGTTGTCACCTTGGTTGTTGTAAGTGTGTTTGGTGGCTTAACCTTATATTTTCAAGATGAGACTTTCATTAAAATGAAGCCTACGATCATCAACACTCTGTTTGGATCAATATTACTAATCGGCTTGATGTTTGGGAAAAGTTTTTTGAAAACTGTCATGGGCATGGCTTTTCCAATTGACGATGAAGGGTGGAAAATACTTACCAAGCGCTGGGGTTTGTTTTTTCTCTTCCTTGCGATCGTCAACGAAATTGTTTGGCGGAATTTTTCAGAAGGGTTTTGGGTTGGATTTAAATTTTGGGGAATGACAGGATTGACGATGATATTTGTTATGTCTCAAATGTCTTTGATTATGAAACATTCAACCGAAACAGATGACAGCTAACGCAGCTTTTTGATCTCTTCTAACAAGGCTTTATACTTGGCCGCATTGATAGGTCCGACAACTTTATACCGTACGATACCCTTTCGATCTACCAATAGGGTTTCAGGAATTCCGTAAAAACCCCATTCGATTGCAGTACGACCCTTTGGGTCTACCCCAACCCGAGCGTAGGGATTTCCCAATCCACCTAAAAACCGCAAAGCGTTCCCGGGTTTATCTTTGTAATTGATCCCAACAATATTTATTGTTTTGTCTTCTGCTAATTTTATCAGCACTGGATGCTCAGCCCGACACGGCACACACCAAGACGCGAAAATATTGACCAAACTCACCTGACCAACAAGGTCTGTACTGTTCAAACCTTGAACGAGTACACCATCTCTTTTTAATCCAGCCAGAGGTGATAGATTGAAAGTGGGAACTGGTTTGCCGATCAGCGCCGAGGGTATTTCGGACGTGTCTTTACCGGATTGCAACTGGTAGAAAAATACGGCTGCTAAGGCAGAAAATAGGAGTAACGGAGAAGCAAGCGCGAGCATACGTCCGAATGAGATCGTGGCTCTCTTCTTGCTCATGATTTTGCTGACGCCCGTTTCAACCCTGCCTTTTCTAATCGTGCCATTTCTTGCTTACGCTTAGAGTAA